>NZ_ASSB01000061.1:0-7008 GCF_000520755.1 Paenibacillus sp. 1-18 | reverse complement strand
GGCGCCAGCCTGTCCCAAGGACAAAAGCAACTGCTCACCATTGCGCGGGTGATCCTGGTTGATCCGCCTATGCTTATACTGGATGAAGCGACCAGTAGCATAGACACCCTGACAGAGGCGCGTATTCAAAAAGCATTTATGAAAATGATTGATGGACGAACCAGCTTTGTGATCGCCCATCGGCTATCGACCATTCGTGAAGCGGATCTGATTTTATACATGAAAAACGGCGATGTCGTCGAAAGCGGAACCCATGAAGAGCTGCTTGCAAGCGGTGGCCACTATGCCTCGCTCTATAATAGCCAGTTTACTACGGCCTAGCAGGCGTACAGGATACGGCCACAGGTGAACTTAAACCCTAACAAACCGTTCCTCACCTGATCCATTCCACATCCTGCCCAATATCTGAACAACAAAAAAGGGAGCCATAATAAGTTTGGCTCCTTTTTTGAAGTACCTCGATTTTTCACATAGATTGTTGCTTTCTTGATCATAATTTTAAATGGTTGATATAGTAGGGTTTAAGTAAGATTTTAACAAAGTCAATATCAATCTCATATCTTAGGACGGTCTATTCCCATCTCATATAGTCTAACAACTGACCTGTGTGGACAGATTCGTGGTAAGCAATACGTAATAACATACCCCCAAGTGTTTTAACATAACCACCTGTATCAGAAAGGTCTATTTCTATATTTTCTAAGTCGCCTATACTAATTGTTTTAACGTATTTAAAGAATTCCTCATGATAAGGCTGTGCAAATTCAAGTTCATCATCTACTGATACGAATTCTTTTGCTTCAAAGGGATTGAACAAATTAGATAGTGCTTTACTCCCCCTCCCTAGAAGAACTTGGTGAAAAAGAAACTCACCTTGTAATAAATGTCTGATCATCTCAGCACAAGTAAGAGCATCTTTATCAGGCTTCCAATTTAACATTTCTTCGGGTATAGCTCTCCATACTTTTACACTTCTACATCTAAATTCTTCAAAATTTAAAATTATTAAATCAACTGAATTCATCAAAGGTTCACCCCTTTTCTTCTATTCATAGAAAATCATCAAAGTTATTTCAACAAGAATATGCTCTTATTTATTACGCAAAAACAACAAAGTTTACGAAAACAGCCTAGATAAAACAAATAGAGACCGCGATAACAGCGGTTTGAAAAATACCCTTTCATATTATATAATAAAAACAGGAACAAATGTTTCTGTTTTGTTGTTGAGATTTTGTGTATAGTTCACACCTACACATCGGTTTATGTTGGGAGGCTGGATATGGATATTAATGAATTTCAACAGTGGGTAAAGCAATATTACCATAAGAGAAACTGGTCTGATTTGGATATATTCGTCCGAATTGGCTTTCTGGCGGAAGAAACCGGAGAGGTTGCGAGAGCCATTCGCGCCTTGGAAATCGGCAGAGACCGGCCTGATGAGATCGAAGGTTCATTCGAGGATAACAAGGAACATTTAACTGAAGAACTTGGAGACGTACTGGGTAATCTCATCGTGATCGCCAACAAGTATGACATCACCTTGGAGGACATATTTCGGACACACCAGCAAAAACTTGCAAAGAGATATTCATAAGGGGGTCTAACATGAAAAACATTGCTGTTTTCTGCGGTTCCAGTGATGGGGCGTCTACGATTTATCGAGAGCATGCTATTGCTCTGGGGAAGGCACTTGCCGAACAAGAGATAAGCTTGGTTTATGGAGGAGCAAGCGTTGGTTTAATGGGTGCAGTAGCTGACGCGGTACTTCATGCAGGAGGTCACGTCATTGGCGTGCTCCCTCACTTTTTGCAAAGCCGTGAAATTGCACATACTAGCCTGAGCGAACTAATCATTGTCGATTCCATGCATGAACGAAAATCTAAAATGGCAGAGATTGCGGACGGGTTTATTGCTTTACCAGGTGGCCCAGGTACAATGGAAGAATATTTTGAAATTTTCACATGGGCACAGCTAGGCTTGCATGAAAAGCCATGTGGTCTTTTAAACATTAACCATTATTACGATCCCCTTATTTCTTTGTTTAATCGTATGGCCGAGGAGCAATTTATGCAGGAAAAATATCGTGCGATGGTAATTACAGATACTACTCCGCAAGGAATCCTACGGCAATTTACCAATTACACTCCTCCTGCCGTCAAAACATTTATCACGAGCAAACGGATCTAATATTATAATGGTACATATCGCTTAACAGCATACTGTTTAAAATGATATGTAAGGAACACCACCGTCAACATTCTTCCAGTGGTGTTCCTTTGAAATTGAGGAAATTATGTTTTTATTCTCCCTATCGTCACGTCCACTTTTACACCTGCAATTAATTATGTAGTCATCCACGATGTCACGCCTAATGAGAACGCCAATTTTAAATGCCAGCCCCCGTAGCGGTCGGATGGCCAATTTGCTCACTGTCTTGAAAATCACGTCGATAGAACCAGCCGATCAAGACAGCAATGGTCGTCATAGCCGCAGCCAGCAAATACACCTGCACCATACCGAAACGGTCTGCATACCAGCCCAGGAATAACAAGGACAGGCCAAAAGCGAGATTCGTAAGCACATCAATACCCGCCATTACTTTGGGGAGCTGAGCCGCCGGCGCGCTCGTTTGCAGCAAGGTGCGGCGAATAATTCCGGCCATTTGAACGGGTATACCCGATATTGCAAAAAGAACCAGTGCAGCGACTGGGATTGTATTGAGCGCGAACACAACGGTAATCAGTACATATACCATTAAAGCCCCCAGCATATACAGAAAGCTGTTCTTTTGCAGCCGTTTCACCAAACCAACGACGAGAAGCCCGCCTAAAATCATGCCCGAAAAAAAGGAGGCATTCATAAAGCCCCACCAGCTCTCATCTTGATGCAGCACTTGAGTCACATATGCCAGGATGAACACGCCAACCCACGAGGTTCCTCCAATGGTATCCACACTATCCACGATCATGAGAGAACGGATGCGGCGATTATGCCAAATGATCTTCCACCCTTCTCCAAGCTCCTTCCAGTATGCCCCCTTCTTCTTCTCTTTGACCAACCCAGCTTCATTCGAAGAAGGATCAGACGATTCAGAACGTACTTCCTCTTGAGCCAGTGGATCACGGATGAAGGACGTGACGATAGCGGCCACGAGATAGCAACACGATGCGACCACCAGCGTATTCAACGAGCCTAGCCAGACAATGACAATACCGCTTAATGCCCAGCCTGCGCATTTAACTACTTGATCACTGACCGACACCATACCGTTCGCGCGCATGAGTCCTTCACCCGTAGCCAGACGAGGTACCAGCGCATTACGAGCAGGATTGGTCCATCCATCCAGAAAAGACATGCCGAATACCATAATAAAAATAAAGAAAAATGACTTCTGCCCAGGCGTATTCCACAGGTACAACAATAACAGCGTGAAAATCACAAACTGCCCTAGCTGGGAAAACAACAGAACCCGATTCAACCGGAAGCGACTGAGAATAATCGGTGCCACTAACCCGCTAAGAACCTGCGAAGACAAACGAAACAACGGGATCAAAATGGTCGTCATTAATGAATCACTTGAAGTAAACACCAATACCACGATACTCAGCAGATAAATAATATCCGCCACATTGGAAACCGTCTGAGACCCCCACAGGTAATAAAAAGAGCGTCTGATCAAAAAAATCCCCCCCTCTTTGGTACATCGTCAATTTATGTATTTCCATAACCAAACCTCCCCCTGTTGATATTACAATTCTGTCAAATGTCTGGTTTTCTGTATATTCTACGCATACCCTTAAATTTCCTTCTTTTATTTTTATAGGAAATTCAGTGTCCAGTATGCTTTCATGCCTGTTTTCAATGTTATCCACAACACAAAAAAAGCGTCTACAGCGCTCTTTTTCACCCAAAAACAGGCGATAAAGAACACTGCGACGCTTCTTAAAAGTTACATTTATTTTATGTCATAACACCTTATACTGGGATGTATATCCCGCTCGTTTTACTTCCTTACTTCGTTAAATCCTCCACAAATTTAGGCAATACAAACGCCGCTTTGTGTAAACGTGGACTGTAATACCGAGTATCCATCTCCGGAATTTGAGCCTCGTCCACTTCGAGCGGGTCATACTTCTTGCTGCCAAGCGTGAACGTCCAGAGACCGCTCGGATAGGTCGGAATGTTCGCTCCGTACACACGCACAATCGGGAAAATTTCCTTTACATCTTTGTTAACCTTCTGAATCAAATCAGCCTTGAACCAAGGGTTATCCGTCTGCGCCACAAAAATGCCATCTTCCTTCAGCGCTTCAAAAATGCCTTGGTAAAATCCGCGCTCAAACAGCGGCGCTGCCGGACCGACCGGCTCCGTCGAATCGACCATGATCACGTCGTATTCATTTTTATGTTCGATAATGTGCATGTAGCCGTCATTGACCAGAACTTCCACATTAGGCTCGTCCAGCTTCCCGGCGATCTCAGGTAAATATTTTTTGGAATATTCGATCACCTTGCCATCAATCTCAACCAGCACAGCCTTTTCCACCTCAGGATGCTTGATCACCTCACGAATAACGCCGCCATCGCCGCCGCCCACAACCAGAACCTTTTTGGGATTCGGGTGGGTATTCAGAGCGGGGTGTGCTACCATTTCGTGATAAACGAATTCATCCTTCACGGTGGTCATCACCATGCCATCCAGTACGAGCATATTGCCGAATTCCTCTGTCTCGATCATCGCAAGATCCTGAAACTCCGTTTTCTCAGAGACATACGTTTGTTTGATTTTTGCTGTAATGCCGAAAGAGGGAGTTTGCTTCTCCGTAAACCACAAGTCCATCATTCCAACCTTCTTTCCGATCAAAGTATGTGTCCGGCAATCCTTGTATCGCCCAGGTTGCACTCTTATCATTCCAGTCGCGCCAGCATAAATGTTGGATTTCCTTATATATGCAACACGCAAACGCCAAGTTTGCTATATTTATTGTACCAAACACGCTATGCTTTCACACTTTTTGCATTATAAAGGATACCTGGATAGACTGCAAAAGCAACTTTCAGGTTTCAGCATGTTTAAAACAGATACGTATACGCATCTGATGAATAGACGCTTTCGGATTGACTATACTGAGAACATCAACCATGGAAGGAGGTGGCAGGATGGCCGCTACAACCAGGCAATTCCCCAAACGCAAGCCGCTCTGGCTTCGATGGTTCCGGGGACTACTGTCGCTTACCATTCTGACGGTCATCGCCGCCTGCATTCTGCTCGCCTATTTATATACTACCAGTCTCCCCCTCGCGGATACGGACCGGAATTCACGTCTGCTGGATAGCCAGGGTCAAGTCATTGCCACCTTCTCTTCGGGAGGCAAGGAATCCATGCCTGTCCAGCTGGATCAAATTTCACCCGATCTGATTGCAGCTACACTGGCTGTGGAAGACCGAAAGTTTTACGATCATTTCGGCTTTGATTTCAAGGGCCTGGGCAGGGCTGTGCTTGTCAATCTGACCCATTGGGATATGTCGCAAGGAGCCAGCACGCTGACTCAGCAGCTAGCACGCAATCTGTACCTATCTCATGAAAAAACGTGGACACGCAAGGCCAAGGAAGCCATCTATACCGCGCAGCTGGAAATGAAGTACACCAAGAACGAGCTGCTGCAAATGTATTTAAACGAAATCTATTATGGTCATGGTGCTTACGGCATTGAAGCGGCTTCGCAGATGTATTTCGGTAAATCGGCAAAAGATCTGGATTTGGCTGAAAGCGCCCTGCTGGCAGGTATTCCGAAGGGACCAACCTATTATTCGCCGTATAATCATATGAAAAACGCAAAGGATCGGCAAAAAATTGTGTTGGATTCCATGGCGCTCACCGGCAAAATTACTCCAGCCCAAGCCACCAAGGCCTATGGGGAAATGCTCGCCCTGCGGCCTGAGAGCCAGCGCCGGACGATAGAAGCCGCTCCCTGGTTCCGCGATTATGTCCGCCAACTTGCAACGAATCAGCTGGGAATTAGCGAAGGCGTGCTGGAGCATGGCGGCCTGAGCATTTATACCACGCTGGACATGCACATGCAGCAAGCAGCCGAGGCGGCTGTTAATGAGGGGATGAAGGACAGCAACGGATTGGAAACGGCGTTAATCTCCATGGACCCGCGCAACGGGCATGTGAAGGCCATGGTCGGCGGGACCAACTATGTCGGCAATCAGTACAATCATGCGCTTGCCACGACCCGGCAGCCCGGCTCGTCCTTTAAGCCGATTATGTATCTGAGCGCACTGGACTCCGGCGAATTGACGAGTACGTCCAAGTTCGAAAGCCGACCAACGTTGTTTCATTACGATAACAACCGCAAAACCTACAAGCCCAAAAATTTCGGAGACAAATATTTGGGCGAAATTGATCTGCGGCGTGCGATTGCAGCGTCCGATAATATTTATGCGGTGAGCACCATTTTGAAGGTGGGGACCGACAAGGTCATGGACCTCGCCCGCAAAATGGGCATTACGAGCGAGCTGAAGCCTGTGCCTTCCCTCGCGCTGGGCGTATCGCCTGTCAGCCCGTTCGAGATGGCCTCAGCCTTCTCGGTCATCGGCAGCGGCGGACAGAAGGTCGCTCCGGTGGCGGTGCTGCGCATCACCGACGCGGCCGGGCGGTCGCTCTACGAAGCACCGCAGGCCGCTCCGGTGCAAGTAGTGAAGCCCGCCTCCGCCTACGTCCTCACGCGCCTTATGGAAGGCGTGTTCGAGGAAGGCGGTACCGGCAACCGGGTCGCAAAGCTGATCAAGCGCCCGGTTGCCGGCAAGAGCGGCACGACCAACACCGATGCCTGGATGGTCGGCTTCACACCCGAGCTGTCCACCGCTGTCTGGGTCGGCTATGACAAGGGCAAGGCCATCAGCACGCAGGATGCCAGGCGAGCGGCACCGATTTTCGCGCAATATACGGAAAAAGCGCTGGAGAATGTGCCGCCCAAAATCTTCCCCATCCCTGACGGCG
>NZ_ASSB01000060.1:0-885 GCF_000520755.1 Paenibacillus sp. 1-18 | reverse complement strand
ATCCCAGGTGTGGCACGAAGAACAGCAGAGACTATTTTAGCTGAGATTGGCTCCAATATGGATCAGTATCCTTCCGCCGCCCATTTATGTTCTTGGGCAGGGCTGTGTCCGGGTCAGAACGAAAGCGCCGGAAAACGATTGTCCGGAAAGACGCGAAAAGGAAACAAGAAGCTCCGAAGTACGCTTATAGAAGCAGCGAAGGCTGCGGCTAGAACGAGAGAAACGTATTTATCCAGCCAGTATCACCGAATTGCCGCACGCCGGGGAGCCAATCGGGCGACGGTCGCAGTAGCACACAGTATTTTGTCTATGGTTTACTATATTCTTAAGCGGAAACAACCCTACATCGAGCTCGGTTCAACCTACTATGAGGAACGAAAACGGGACGTGATCATCAAGCATTCCATTAAGAAACTGGAGTCATTAGGTGTATCAATTACTGTGAATACGGCAGCTTCCTGATCGTTATGCAAACCATACATTACTAATGCCCCTGGCTATTTTTTTGTTTGCCGGAGGGTCGCTTTCTTGTTGCCTTTTTTAGGTGTTCTACGGAGCGATATTTTCAGGATAGACTAAGAAAATAAAGTTGTAGACTGACGAATGCCTTTCCGGATGCGGATTGGCCCAGTGATCCGTAGGCCCGGCGGCCATCAACTGCAGGGCGATCACCAGTCAATACTCAGTCTACTACTTTATTTTCTCCGAACAGTGTCGGTTTGCGGTACGGACCCCTTCTCCTGGATATTCAGTCTAAAACTTATTTCTCAAAGGCTGACGATTCCTCAGCTCCAAAACCTTGTAGAATCAACAATTCCAGTCTAGAACTATATTTTCTTCATACATTTATAAAAGACGGATTGTAATATGAAGTGCGACACCTGC
>NZ_ASSB01000059.1:0-436 GCF_000520755.1 Paenibacillus sp. 1-18 | reverse complement strand
GTATCGTAGGCGCGATCCGCTAACACTTCTCCCGGGCAAACGTCCAGTCCATGAAGAAGGCGATAGCCCGTGACCGAATCGTGGTCTTGTCCTGGCGTCAATTCGAAACGCAGCGGATAGCCAAGTGCATCCACCATGGCATGAATTTTGGTGGTTAATCCTCCGCGCGAACGTCCGATGGCTTGCCGTTCCTGCCCCCTTTTGCGCCTGCTCCATGCTGATGGACACGGACGATGGTGGCATCGATCATCACTTGCTCCCAGTCGGGTTCGATGGCGACATGCTTCAAGATTTCATTCCAAATATTTGCTTTTTGCAACCGCCAGAAAAAACTATAGGCAGAAGACCAAGGACCATACGTACTCGGTAAATCTCGCCATGGCGCTCCCGTTCGAGCAACCCATAGCACGGCATTCAGCATCTGACGCCGATCTTT
>NZ_ASSB01000058.1:0-601 GCF_000520755.1 Paenibacillus sp. 1-18 | reverse complement strand
TGATCATTCCCGTTTTTACTTATACCGAACTGAGTCAAATTTTGCCGGATGCCCCGGGCAATCACACGCACAGGTAGGCTTCCCAGATGCTGCCCACGTATGGCATCTTCGGTAGTGCTCGCCCGATCCCCCTCCTCGGCAACAGATCGAAAGTATTTGGGGGAAGCTACAATATTCACAAACGATTTCCTATCTTGTGCCTCAACACGACCAGCTAGCATAAAATTAGGGAACAGACGAAAAGCTCCCGACTTTTCTAGAAGAATGGACACTAACGGCGAGGGATTGACCTTAGGTTGTTCCTTGGCATAGATCTCATTTGTCCGGCGAGCGTCATTCTCAGGCCTAGCATCCACCAGGACCAACCCTGCCACTTCATCTCTGTGCGTTTGTGCGTACAGCCTTGAGTACATCCCCCCGAGGGAATGGCCTACCAGGATATAAGGAGCTTGGACGTCTGCATTCTTTAAGGCGACATGAAGCTCTCGAACGATGTTTTCCCCGGTGCGTAGAGTAGCAGCCTCCTCGCTCCAGGCATAGCCTGCCCGGTCATAGGATACAACGGTGGCGAATGATGACAGCTTTTCGGGAATATCTCTCC
>NZ_ASSB01000057.1:0-51439 GCF_000520755.1 Paenibacillus sp. 1-18 | reverse complement strand
CGTAGCTCCAGCGGTTGAGGCTGCCGCATCCGAGGCACGCTCCAACGTTGCGCTTCCAACGCTGCTACCGCGACCTGATGACACGCGCGTTCCTTTGGCGGCTGTGCGTCCACTCGCACCTGCACTGCGGGGGCTCCCTTTTCCAGCCGCACGTTTGCCCCTCGCTTCCTCGCCAAAAGCATTTGCCGGAGCTGGTGGCTGCTGCCTCACCTTGTCAATGATGGACAACGTAAATCTCTTAACGTTATCCATAAACTTCTCCTGAGCTGCCTCACCCTTGGAAATTTGATGCAAGCGGCGTTCCCATTGTCCTGTCATCTCCGGCGAAGCCAACAGATCGACCCCTGCGTTACGGATCAGGTCAATGGCCATTTTCCCCTTATCCGTAATGAGAATCTTTTTGCCTTTCATTTCAATGTAGCCGACCTTCTTTAATCGTTCAATGGTGGCGGCACGTGTTGCAGGCGTTCCTAATCCGGCATCCTTCATAACCTCGCGTAATTCCTCATTCTCCATCTGCTTGCCCGCGCTTTCCATCGCTTTCAGCAATGTACCCTCTGTATAGCTTTTAGGAGGCTGAGTCGCCTTTTCCTTCATCTCCGCACGAATACAGTCCACTTGACGACCTGCATCAATCTCAAATTTCTTGTCCGTCCATTCGTCCGTCTCTTCTTCTTCCTCTTTCTTGGATGATTTGCTCTTTTTTCCTTTTTCCTGGTCAGCCTTGCTCAAAACGACTTTCCATCCCAAAGAAAGAAGCTCTTTGATACTTGTTTTAAACAGATGCTTGTCCACCTGCGTTATCACGGTATGCATTTTATATTCAGCAGGAGGAAAAAAATGTGACAAAAACCTGCGAATAATCAGGTCATATATATTTTGTTCCTCCTTGCTAAGCGTTCCTGGCCTTTTCAAGGTTGGCAAAATAGCATGGTGATCCTCAACACGAGACGGATTACAGACCGATTTATTCTGTTTATGGACCAAATTAGGGTTTGCTTGTTGTGCCAGCTCAGCATAAGGCCCTGTGCCTAACATACGCAGCGCCTTGTGCATCCCGTCTATATTTTGTTCTGTCACATAATTAGAGTTGGTACGCGGATAAGAAATGACCTTATGCCGCTCATAAAGAGCTTGTGCCACATCCAATGTTTTTTTGGCCGAATAACCATACTTGGCATTCGCCTCGCGTTGAAGCAGCGTCAAATCATACAGCTTAAAAGGATACTCCTTCGTTTGCTTCGTATCATACTTTGTAATGCTGCCAGTTTTGCCGCGAACCGCTGTAGCTATCTCCTCGGCTTCTTCGGGTTTAGTTAGTCGATCCCCCTGCCACGCACCTTTGTACTTGATCTGGTCTTGCTTGAACTCAGCCCATACATCATAAAAGGTTTGAGACTGAAATGCCTCAATTTCCTTTTCCCGATCATGGATTAATGCCAGCACAGGAGTCTGGACCCGCCCTACCGATAGCAGCGTGTTATGGCGTGTTGTGAAGGCTCTGGAGGCGTTCATACCGATCAGCCAGTCTGCTTCACTTCGTGCCCGCGCAGCCTGAGTCAAAAATTCAAACTCTGAAGCATCTCGCAGCCGTTCGAAGCCTGTCGCAATACTTTCTGCCGTCAAATCTGAGATCCATAGTCGCTTGACGGGCTGACGCAGCTTCAGCTGCTGTTGAATCAACGCAAAAATATACTGCCCTTCCCGACCGGCATCACAAGCATTGACAATGGCATTGCAGCGTTTGGCCAGCTCACCAATCATTTTTAGCTGATCCTTTGTTTTGGGATTCGGTACTATTTTGAACTGCTCAGGGATAATGGGTAGGTCCCGAATATTCCATCTTTTGTACTTGTCATCGTATGCATCCGGCTCAGCCAGACCCAGTAAATGACCGATTGCCCAGGTTACAATGTATTTTTCCCCTTCCAAATAGGTGCGGTTATTTTTAGCACGTGGCTCAATAACAGCGGCAATTGTCCGCCCCATATCTGGTTTCTCAGCAATAATCAACGTCTTCATTCATATTCCATTCCTTCCTGACGGCCTTCTGTTTTCCTTCCTCAAGTCATACATATACAGGGATGTACAGGAAACACAGGTAGCATGGCCTCATGCAAAAGGAGCTTTCGTCGGGAGAAAGCTCCTTTGTAAATTCATTTAGTCTAAACGCTTCAACAATATATGTGTATTATACCATAGATATCATTGTTCTCTCAGGCTATGATTTTGTGAAGCTATGTAAAAAACCAACAAACTTGCACAACAATTACTTTGAGTCATGTTTATGTTAAATTATATAACATTTAAATCGAATTATTATTTTTATCCGCAAAATAATTTCATAATTCAAAAAAAAGCTACACTTTTCTCCTGATTTTATGTTATGATCTCTATAGATAATAAATATATATTCAGCTCATTTAATTAAATGTTAATTTTAATTACATTATAGTAACAACACAATAATGGCTCTTTACCTTGCAAATACAACAAAGCCCCATCCGAAGATGGAGCTTTGTCATGAGCTATATAATAGAGCTTAGATTTACACCAAAACGGTAGCACCCATGAGGTATTTATCAACCTCACGCGCAGCTTCCCGACCTTCATTGATAGCCCACACGACAAGACTTTGTCCACGACGCATATCACCCGCAGCAAAAACCTTATCCACATTCGTAACATATTTCCCATAACGTGCTTTAACGTTGGAGCGACGGTCCGTTTCCAAACCGATTTCCTCGACGATCGTTTGCTCAGGTCCATCAAATCCAATTGCAATCAGCGCAATCTGTGCCGGGAATATGCGCTCTGTACCCGGAATCGGTTGATAGATTTTACGTCCTGTTTCATCGACAATACGTTGAATTTGGATGGTATGCAACTCTTTCAAATTCCCGTTTTCGTCACCTACAAATTTAGTCGTCATGATGGAGAACTCACGCGGATCTTCCCCAAACAACGCCTTCGCTTCCTCCTGTGCATAATCGAGAGAATACACATTCGGAAATTGCGGCCAAGGGTTGCCAATCGGATCACGTTCCAAAGGAGCTTTAGCATGGGTACCAAATTGAGTGACACTCCGACAACCATGACGCAGAGATGTAGCTACACAGTCCGAACCCGTATCACCGCCGCCGATTACAATGACATCCTTATCTTTAGAGGACAAATAGTTGCCATCTTCGAGATTGGAATCCAGATAGCTCTTGATGGTGCCATTCAAATAATCCATTGCATAATGAACACCATTCAAATCGCTGCCTTCAATATTGAATTCTCTTGGCTTCGTAGATCCACCACACAGTACAACTGCATCATACTCAGCAATTAACTGCTCAGTGGGGATATCTTTGCCGATTTCCGTATTTGTGATGAATTGGATACCTTCCGCCTCCAGCAAATCCACACGACGCTGTACAATCTTCTTATCCAGCTTCATGGATGGGATTCCGTACATCAGCAATCCACCCACACGATCTGCACGCTCATATACAGTTACGCTGTGTCCTGCTTTGTTAAGCTGAGCAGCAGCAGCTAGTCCTGCCGGACCCGAGCCGACAATAGCCACTCGTTTGCCTGTACGCTTTTCTGGTGGATTAGGGACAACCCAGCCTTCCTCAAAACCTTTTTCGATAATGGCTTCCTCAATCGTCTTAATGGTAACAGACTCCCCGATCAGACCGACTGTACAGGAGCCTTCACATGGCGCTGGACAGACACGGCCTGTAAATTCCGGGAAGTTATTCGTTTTGTGCAGCCGTTCTAGCGCTTCCTTCCATAAACCACGATATACGAGATTGTTCCATTCCGGAATAAGATTATGGACCGGGCAGCCTAAAGTTGCTCCCATGATATCCATCCCCGTATGACAATAAGGAGTTCCGCAGTCCATACAACGTGCCCCTTGGGTACGCAGCTCTTCTTCAGACATATGCTTATGGAATTCTTCCCAATCCTTAATACGCTCTGCCGGGTCCCGGTCTGTAGGAAGCTGTCGTGTGTATTCCATAAATCCAGTTGGTGTAGACATGTTACGTTCCCCCATCTCTTCGCTTATGAACCCCGTTCATCCATTCAGAATTTATGCAAATTCGAATTTGTCTGTTTGTATCATGAAAGGGTCTATTCTCGTTGAATTTGATTTATTGTATCACAATACAGCACAAAAGTGATGAAAACTTATGCAACTTTCTGCATCAACAGCCAAAAGGATTTTTTATATGGTTCATTAAATTTTCAAATCGCTGAGGTCAAATGATTTCCATTCTTACTTCGTTCTTTCATAAACGATAAAACGATAGTCATACGGGTTTCTTTCATCCTTGACTCCAGGAGTCTCACTGACTACCTGCCAGCCATTCCAATCCAGCTCAGGAAAGGTGGTGTCCCCTTCAAAATCCTCCTCAATTCGGGTCACGATCAGCCGATCAGCATGGGGCCAAAATAGTGAATAAATCTCTGCTCCTCCGATGACCATCAGTTCTTCTTCCGCTGCCAATCGGAGTCCCTCTTCGAGTAAATGGATCACTTCCGCACCTTCTGCCTGGTAGTTCTGATCCCGGGTTAAAACCACGTTACGTCGGTTTGGCAGGCTTTTTCCTCCAAAGGATTCCCACGTCTTACGTCCCATAAGTACAGTTTTGCCCGTCGTCTGCTCTTTGAAAAAGGCCATATCTCTTGGGATACGCCAAGGAAGCTTATTGTCCCGGCCAATCACACCATTTTGTGCCATTGCCCATATCATCGAAATCCCCATGCTTTCCCTCCTCTAATCAGATAGCGACAGGCGCCTTGATCCCTGGGTGATACTTATAATTTTCAAAAACAAAATCCTCGTAAGTGTAATCAAAAATAGAATCCGGCTTGCGCAGAATTTTCAGCTGAGGCAACGGATAAGGCTCACGCTCCAGCTGTGTATGCACTTGCTGCATATGATTTGAATAAATATGCACATCCCCGCCTGACCAAATGAATTCCCCCGGCTCCAAACCGCATTGCTGTGCAACCATATGCGTTAATAATGCATAACTCGCAATGTTGAATGGCAGTCCAAGAAAGGTATCTACTGAACGCATGGTCAGCATGCAGGAAAGCTTTCCTCCAGCCACGTAGAACTGAAATACGAAATGACAAGGCGGCAGCTTCATCGATTCGATTTGGGCCACATTCCAGGCACTGACAATGTGTCGGCGTGAATCCGGATTGCTTTTAATCGACTCAATGACATTGGAAATCTGGTCAATATACTGCCCGTCTGGCGTTTCCCACGAGCGCCATTGCGAACCATATACGGGGCCCAGATTGCCATGCTCATCCGCCCATTCATCCCAAATGGTAACTCCGTTTTCCTTAAGATAAGAAATATTCGTATCCCCCCGCAAAAACCACAGCAGCTCATGGATAACCGATTTTAAATGTACTCTTTTGGTGGTTACCAAGGGAAAGCCCTTGGCCAGGTCAAACCGAAGCTGTCTTCCGAAAACAGATAGTGTTCCCGTCCCTGTGCGATCCTCTTTTTTTACACCATTCTCTAAAATATCCTCCAGCAATTCCAAATAGCTGCGCACTTCTTTTCTCCCCTTTAAACATGTTTTAAAGACCTAGCAGCGCTAGAATCTAATCTTGAAAAATTCGCTCTATACCATAGCTATATTTAGTTTATCATGTACGACACTTCGTTGACCATGTACTGTTTGAATTTTCATGGTAGTCCTGAAAATCCTAAATCATTAAAAAAGAGACAAAGAACGCAGATATTGCGCTCCTTGCCTCTCTTGAAGATGTATGAAAACCAAAAACGAGATAATGAAATGGGATTAGCGACGTGGTGCCAATGCGTGGATCGGATGACCCAGCACGACTTCCGCTGCTTCCATAACGATTTCGCCCAATGTAGGGTGAGCATGAATAGTCAGGGAGATGTCTTCGAGTGTAGCACCCATTTCAATCGCCAGACCCAGCTCAGCAATCAGGTTGGAAGCTTCCAAACCTACGATTTGCGTACCTAGTACCAGACCCGTATCTGCGTCAGCTACGATTTTCACAAAGCCTTCAGCAGCGTTCAGGGAAACGGCACGACCGTTTGCTCCATAAGAGAACTTGCCAACTTTGACATTGTAGCCTTTTTCTTTGGCTTGAGCCTCTGTGTAACCTACGCTGGAGCACTCTGGATCTGTGAACACAACAGCCGGCATACATTTGTAGTCTACAACAGATGGTTCTCCTGCAATTGCTTCAGCTGCAACTTTGCCTTCGTAAGAAGCTTTGTGAGCCAGCGCAAGACCAGCAACGATATCGCCGATTGCAAAGATATGAGGAATGCTAGTGCGTCCTTGGTGGTCAACTTTCACCATTCCGCGCTCATCCAGTTCTACGCCGATCAGATCCAGACCCAGCTCACCGTCTGTGTTTGGACGACGTCCAACGGTTACAAGCAGGTAATCCGCAGTTACTTCTTTGCTTTCGCCGTTAACGGAGAATTTCACCGTTACGTCTTTATCTGTTTGTTCCGCACTTTCCGCTTTAGCGCCAGTGAAGATTTCAATCCCTGTTTTCTTCATGCTTTTCGCAACGATCGAAGTCATATCCTTGTCAAAGCCAGGAAGAACAGTATCCATACCTTCAATGATGGTTACTTTGGAACCGAATTTGGAGTACATTTGGCCAAGCTCTGCACCAATGTATCCACCACCGATAACGATCAGGCTTTTTGGAATTTCAGGCAAGTTCAATGCTTCGGTAGAAGACAGAATGCGTCCGCCAAACGGGAATGGTTTCAGTTCGATTGGACGGGAACCTGTTGCGATAATGGCGTTTTTAAAACGGTAACGTGGTGATTCATGTTCATTGAATACACGAGCTTCGTTTTCGTTGATGAACATGCACTCACCATTGAAAACTTCAACTTTGTTGCCTTTGAGCAAGCCGCTTACGCCGCCTGTCATTTTTTTAACAACACCGTTTTTAAATTCTTGTGTTTTAGCGAAATCTACTTTTACATTCTCAGCCGTAATACCGAAGGACTCGCCGTGTTTAGCAGCTTCGTATTGGTGAGCTGCAGAGATCAAAGCTTTGGATGGAATACATCCACGGTTCAGACAGACACCGCCCAGCTCAGATTTGTCAACAATCAATACGCTTTGTCCCAATTGTGCGGCACGGATGGCAGCTACATAGCCGCCAGGACCCGCACCGATAACCAATGTGTCAATATCCAGAGAAGCGTCTCCTACTACCATTGATTACACCTCCATAACAAGCAGCTCAGGGTTAGCGAGCAGCTGTTTGATATAGTTCATGAAGTTTTGAGCAGTTGCACCGTCAATAATACGGTGGTCAAAGCTCAGAGAAAGAGCCATTACTGGAGCAGCAACAATTTCACCGTTTTTCACAACTGCTTTTTCACTGATACGACCAGTTCCCAAAATCGCAACTTCAGGGAAGTTGATGATTGGAGTAAAGAACATACCGCCTGCAGAACCGATGTTCGTGATGGAAATGGTGCTTCCTCTCATTTCGTTCGCAGCCAATTTTCCATCACGACCGCGTACAGCCAGATCACGAATGGAATCAGCGATCATCCAGATACTCTTACGATCAGCATCTTTGATAACAGGAACGATTAAGCCGTTGTCTGTATCTGTAGCAATACCGATGTTGTAGTATTTTTTGTAGACGATTTCGTTTGCTTCTTCGTCGATCGAGGCATTCAGAGCCGGGAATTGACGGGAAGCGGCAACCAAAGCTTTTACGATGAATGGCAAGTATGTTACTTTTGTGCCTTTCTTCTCAGCAATTGGTTTCATACGAGTACGGAAAGCAACCAGCTCAGTTACATCCACTTCGTCCATAATTGTAACGTGTGGAGCCGTGTAGGCCGATTTAACCATGGCATTGGAAATAGCTTTACGGATACCTTTAAACGGTACGCGCTCTTCCTCAGCACGTGGATCTGCTGCTGGTGCGGATGGCGCTGCAGCTTTCGCCTCTTTTTTAGCTGGCTCTTGTGCTTTTGCAGCTTCTTTCGCTACTGGTGCAGCCGCTTGGCCCCCACCATTTTTGAAAGCTTCTACATCTTCTCTAGTGATTTTACCGTTTTTGCCGGAGCCGCTCACTTGAGCGATGTTTACACCTTGCTCACGTGCAAATTTGCGTACGCTAGGAGTAGCCAGCACGTCTTTGTTTGTTGCAGCAGGAGTTGCAGCTGGTTTTGTGTTAGCTCCGCCTTGTGCAGCATCCTGTTCTTGTTTAGCAGCAGCTGGTGCTTCTTCTTGTTCAGGAAGCTCACCCTCTGCAGCAATTACAGCTACGACTTGACCTACGTTAAAGATGTCTCCGTCTTTAGCAAATACTTCTTGAACTGTGCCGTTGACTGGACATGGAACTTCAACTACAGCCTTGTCATTTTGTACTTCCATGATGATATCTTCATCTGTTACTTTGTCGCCGGGCTTGATGTGCATCTTGATGATTTCGCCTTCGTGAAGACCTTCGCCCAGTTCAGGGAATTTATATTCAAATCTAGCTGTACCTGCAGCTCCGCCTTGTGCAGCAGCACTTGGCTCAGGACTGGCAGTTGCTGCAGCTGGTGCTTCTGGTGCATCTTCTTGTTCAGGAAGTTCACCTTCTGCATCAATTACAGCTACGACTTGACCTACATTGAAGATATCTCCGTCTTTAGCAAATACTTCTTGAACTGTGCCGTTGACTGGACATGGAACTTCAACTACAGCCTTGTCATTTTGTACTTCCATGATGATATCTTCATCTGTTACTTTGTCGCCGGGCTTGATGTGCATCTTGATGATTTCGCCTTCGTGAAGACCTTCACCCAGCTCCGGGAATTTATATTCAAATTTTGCCACGTTTAAAACCTCCCAAATTTACGGTGTGCTTTAATTAAAATTCCAATACTTTATTAACCGCATCAATGATACGTGTTGGCGTTGGCAACCAAGTATCTTCAATTTGAGCAAAAGGATAAACGGTATCTGGACCTGCTACACGCAGAACTGGTGCTTCCAGGTGCAGAATTGCTTTTTCGTTAATTTGTGCAATCACTTCAGCAGCTACGCCGGAGCTCTTTTGCGCTTCCTGGACAACGATAGCACGATTTGTTTTTTGAATGGACGCAACGATCGTATCAATGTCAATCGGGCTAATCGTACGCAAATCAATGATTTCCACTTTGATGCCTTTTGTTTTTTCCAGCTCATCAGCAGCTTTGATCGAAGTGTGTACCATCATACCGTAAGTAATGATCGTCACATCGGAGCCTTCACGAACCACGTTAGCTTTGCCCAGTTCAACGGTGTAATCATTCTCAGGAACCTCAGCGCGGAATGCATGGTACAGGTTCAAATGCTCCATGAAAAATACTGGATCGTTATCGCGAATAGACGCAATCATGAGGCCTTTTGCATCATAAGGGTTGGAAGGAACAACAACCTTGATACCAGGTGTTTGAGCCAAGAGCCCTTCCAGGGAATCTGTATGCAGCTCGGCTGCCTTAACACCGCCACCGAAAGGTGTACGGAATACGATTGGAGAATTGTAGCGTCCACCGGAACGGTAACGCATACGAGATGCTTGAATCGCCATTTGGTCGAGTGCTTCAAAGATAAAGCCTACGAACTGGATTTCAGCTACAGGGCGGAAGCCTTGGATACCCAGACCCACAGCAAGACCCCCGATTGCGGATTCCGCCAGCGGAGTATCGAATACACGTTCTTCGCCAAACTCTTTTTGCAAACCTTCTGTTGCGCGGAATACACCACCTACATGACCTACGTCTTCACCGAAAAGCAGGACGTTAGGGTCGCGTTTCAACTCTACGCGCAGTGCGTCACGAATCGCTTCTTTCATGTTCATTTGTGCCATTTGCTTCATTTCCTCCTTAAACATTGACAGATCAGTTTCAGTTCAGGTCCAATTGAAAAGCAGACCGGATCGGGATGCGGCCCGGTCTTTTTCTAGCTCAATTATTTAAAATCAGCCTTTTGTTCTTCCAGATGCTTAGGCGTTTTTTCGAACATGCTGTCGATCAGGCCTGGGATGGTCATTCTTTCTGTTTTCTCGGCTTTTTTGATCTCTTCGTTCACTTTCGCTTTTGCTTCTTCTTTTACACGAGCTGTATCTTCTTCAGTCCACAGACCTTTTTTCTCAAGGTATTTCGCAAACCGGGCAATTGGATCTTTTGCGTTCCATTCGCCTTCTTCTTCTTTGGTACGATATTTCGTTGCATCATCAGAAAGGGAATGCGGGCGGAAACGATATGTTACCGCTTCAATCAGTGTAGCACCTTCGCCGTTGCGTCCACGCTCTGCGGCTTCTTGAACAGCCTTGATAACTGCAAGCACGTCCATACCGTCAATTTTCACGCCTTTAATACCAGCAGCAACCGCTTTGTGAGCGATCGAAAGAGCAGCGGTTTGCTTCGCAAATGGAGTCGTGATGGCGTAGCCATTGTTTTGCACGAAGAAAATAACTGGCAGCTTGTATACACCAGCATAGTTCAGACCTTCGTAGAAGTCGCCTTCAGAAGAACCGCCGTCACCTGTATATGTAATGACGACTTGTTTTTGTTTTTTCAGCTTGTAGCCCATCGCAATACCCATAGCGTGCAGAATTTGCGCGCCAATAATGATTTGCGGCATCAATACGTTAACACCGTCCGGTACTTGACCGCCGTGTTGATGACCACGGGAATACAAGAAAGCTTGGTATAAAGGCAGGCCATGCCAAACGAGTTGCGGAATATCGCGGTAGCCTGGAGCAATAAAGTCTTCTTTTTGGAGTGCAAATTCACTACCAACCATTGTTGCTTCTTGTCCGGATACCGGAGCGTAGAAGCCGAGACGTCCTTGACGGCCCAAGTTAACGGCACGGTCATCCCAAGTACGTGTAAATACCATGCGATACATAATTTCTTTCAATTGATCATCTGTAAGTTTAGGCAATTTATCTTTATTGATAATTTCACCATCCGGAGAAAGTACGGACAGAGCCTCAACTTCCTCTGTGTACACTTCATAAGGAACCTTGCTCATTTTCTTCACCTCAACAAAAAAATTTGAATATCAAGTTCCGCTGTTATAGGATTATTATACACCTGTTATATTGCTTGCGTCAAAGATTTAGTTATTTTTTTTGAGTTTGCCACATTTTTGTGCATGTAACAGGTGGTTGTTTTTACTATAACAGCTTAGTACATGATTGAAATTTTAAACATCTATTGCAATCAGGGTAATCTTAACTTATTGTGATCCCGAATGCAAAATAATACACCGAGAAAGGTGACGAAAAATGACGGATTCCCGGTATTTAAAACGAACCATCCTTAAAGACGAAGTAGAAAGCCGCTTTCTTGGCGAAACCAGAACGCTCCGTATTTACTTGCCGCCAGGCTATAATGAATTATTGAGCTATCCGGTCGTATACTGTCAGGATGGAGAAGAATTCTTCAACTTTGGCCGCATTGCAACTCATGCAAACCGTCTCATCCTCGATGAAGGCGTCGAGCCCTTCATTATTGTCGGCGTCGAAGTGAACACCAAAATCAGAACACAGGAATATGCTCCCTTTGGCCATCGTTTCGAGGCGTACACCGCCTGTTTTGCAGAAGAGATTATTCCCTATGTAGAACAAAAGTATCCTATAAGAAGTGATGCATCATCCCGCATTTTGGCAGGGGATTCACTGGGAGGCAGTGTGTCTCTGCATTTGGCCTTGTTGTATCCGCAGCTGTTCAACCGCATCATTAGCCTGTCCGGCGCTTACTATGAGGCTTCGCAGGAAATCATCGCCCGTGAGAAGGATCTGTCCCATCTGCGGATATGGATGATTGTCGGCCTTCAGGAGGATGCATTTGAGAGCGATACAGGCATTTATAACTTTGTAGAGCTTAACCGCCAATGCGCAGATTTACTGCGCCAACGGAACGCCGAGGTTTCCTACCGTGAAAAGGATGGCAAGCATTTGTGGGGCTTTTGGCAAAACGAGCTGCCTGACGCGCTCATGTATTTTTTGGATCGCGCATGAGTGTCCTTGTTCAAAACTAAACAACTATTAGGAAGTGGGAATTGGGCATGGATCGACCAGATCAGGTCATTATGCTCTTTTCTCTTTCTACAAAATGATTACGCTTTCAAAATTATATAATGAAAAACGGCAATAATTGCCGTCTTCTGTCGTTCACATTATAGCTTTTCTTCTATGATTTTGTCCAGCAAGGCCTCGCACCCCGCATCCATTAATCGATAGGTTTCTTCGAAATTCCCAGTGAAATAAGGGTCTGGCACTTCTCTCAGCTGTTCTTTGGGAAGTAGGTCCATGAATTTTAGAATATCAGCGTCCGCTCCACCTGCCAGCTTACGCATGTTTCGTTCATTCGAATCATCCATGCACACAATATAATCAAACGCCTCAAAATCACGGCCGCCTATTTGCCGCGCCTTTAAGCCCTTCTCGCTAATCCCGTGCAGCTTGAGCTGCTTTAGTGTTCCCTCATGTGGAGGATTCCCGATATGCCAGTCGCCTGTTCCAGCCGAGTCTACCTGAATTTGCGCGCTTAGTCCCCGTTCCTGCACCTTATGTCTTAATACCGCTTCTCCCATAGGGGAGCGGCATATATTGCCCAGACACACAAATAAAACGTTAATCATGTTGTTCTCCTTCCTATGCATGTTACACTCCCTTTTTCTGTTTCATTGTAGCCGCGCTCTCCAAAATTGTGCAAGCCATATTTAACGCGTTATACTTAAAAGCTGATGGTACCATATAGTCCGTATGACAAAAAGAAAGGATGTTGGATATGACGAAGAAGCGCGCCATTGTATTTTCCGGCGGTCGTCTCAGCGAAGAAGATCTACAACACATACAACCTGACGATTTTATTATAGGTGCGGATAAAGGTGCTCTTTTTCTGATTGAGCATGGCATCACACCGCATATCTCTGTAGGTGATTTTGATTCAATAACACCGCAGGAAAAAGCGCGGGTTGAATCGTCTAGCAAACGCATGCTTGCGTGTGATCCTGTACTGAAGGACCTGACAGATACGGAGCTTGCCTTGGAGATTGCTATAGACGAACAGGCAGATCATGTACTCATGCTTGGTGTGACCGGCACCAGAATGGACCACACACTGGCTAATGTTCAAATATTGGTACGCGCGATGCAGCATCATATTAGTTGCGCAATTATGGACGCACATAACTATATCGAGCTCACAGGGTCCACGCTGGAGGTCAAGCCCATGGGATATACATATACATCGCTGCTTCCTATGACTGCTGAGGTAACAGGGATAAACCTGGATGGATTTATGTACCCATTACAAAATGCCACCCTCAAGATGGGACAATCACGTGCTGTCAGCAACAAGCTAACCGCTTTAAAAGGGACGATTTCCATCGAAAGCGGACTACTGCTTGTTATTCAAAGTAAAGATTAGTTATGACACTATTGTAACTTTTATAAATATCCTTTTATTGCTCAAGCGCTTGATTTACAAGCGTTTCTTTCTTTCTTCCTGATTGTGAAGCGCTATTATTTTTTACAATTTGTAATTTTTAATCGTTTTTTAATAATTGCTATGTTAAGCCTTGTCCCTCAAGCATTTGCGAGTAGTTTTCCAACTATTAGGTGGCTTCAAAACTGTTATACTTCTGTGGGCAAGTTAGCAACTCAGCAAGATTTTGCACAAACAATTTTTGGAGGTACTTACAACATGAACATGCATAAAATCATAAAAAAGGTAATTATCGCAGGAGTCGCAACCACTATCGGTTTTGGAACTTTTGCAATTGAGGCAACAAATACAGTACAAGCTGCCACTGCTACTACTACGGTAGCCCAAAAAGTAATTAACTATGGCGAAAAATATATGGGGACTCCTTATAAGTTTGGAGCTTCTACAAGTACCACTAGAAATTTTGACTGTTCTTCTTTTATGAAGCATATTTTCAAAAAATACGGAGTAGATTTGCCACGCACTTCTGTTGAGCAATCTAAAGTCGGACGTGCTGTATCCAAGTCCAATTTGAAAAAGGGTGACTTAGTATTCTTCTCAAGCGGTAGCCGTGCTACAGGTAGGAACATTACCCATGTAGCAGTCTATATGGGCGGCGGTAAGATTCTGCACACTTACGGGGAACCTGGCGTTACCATCTCCGATTTGAACTCTGGCAACTGGAAAAGAACATACATTAAAGCACGCCGCGTGCTGTAATATGAAACTCGTTTAATATATGTAAGCCGGGACAAACAGCTCCCGGCTTTTTTATATGCGTTTATGCTACTCTACTTCAGGTGGTGTTTTGAGAGAATAGCCTATGCCTCGTTCCGTGCGAATCATTTTGAATTTTTGCCCCTTATCTATTTTAACTCTCAAATGCCTGATATACACGTCTACTACGTTCGTATCTACGATATAATCATGTTTCCAAACATCCTTTAGGATTTGCTGTCTGCTGCAAACCTGATTGAGATGTATAGCCAGATGAACCAAGAGATCGAATTCCTTTGGAGTTAATTCCAGCTTCTGTCCCCCTCTACTTACCATTCTGCTTGCATGGTCTATATGTAGATCACCCGCCTCGATTACCCTTGCTACATCATGAGCAGCACCAAAAATTCGCAATAAATTAGCTACTCTGGCCAGAAACACTTTGGGAGGAAAGGGGAATACCATCACATCGTGTGCTCCCTGCTCAAAACAGGCAACGATATGGTTCTCATCGTTAGATGAGGTCAAGACGAATAACGGTACACGAGGATGGTTTTGCTGGACGGTACGAATCATTCCTTGTGCATCCCCTTGCTCTTCATCAACGTTCAGAAGCAGCATATTCACAGCATGATCGGCTGCGTAGGAGCTTCCCTCTGACATATTTCGGACATGCCCCACCTGATAGCCTGCTTGCTCCAATAGATGTACAATTACAGGTAACGCTTCATTTTCATCCACAAGTAAAATTAACGGACTCATCTTTTCACCCACCTGGTTTGGACATCGCATTGTGATATGGAAAATGATCAATTTGTTTGTAAGTCATTAAAACATATTTATATTTATTGTAACAAAAAAGCAGAAAACCATTCTTACAGGAATGATTTTCTGCTTTTTATAGTTAGCCCAAATAACGGTGATATAGACTTTTTGCTTCTGCCACGTCCTTTGTTCCGTGAATCAACGCTCGCCCATCAGCAAAAATGACCAAGCGATGCACGCCCGTACTATAGGAAACCAAAAACGGATTCTGCTCCACTTTTCCCTCTCCCACAGCAGCAAGTCGATCTGCGGTTTCCTTAAGATTCAGCTGTATCGGTTTGGCTGGTCTTATCTGAACGGTATCGCGACCGCACAACACATCTGTTTTTTGCCGATGTGAGGCTGACAAATAGGGATACGTCGGGTGACTGCCGCAGGAAGGACAATCCGCTTTTTTCAAGCTGTCTACGGCTATTGCTGCATACTCGTTCCGCCACAAATCAAACGAAAACAGCTTCCCTCGCAGTTCTTTCTTATATCCGCCAAGAAGCTTGAAGGCTTCCGTTGTCTGATTGGCCGTGACCATTTGTACTGCCTGCGGAATAATCCCGGCGGTATCACAGGTCTCGCCTCCAAACGGAACGGTTCCCAGCAGACAATGAAGACAAGGCGTTTGCCCTGGTAAAATGGTATAAGTCACACCATAGCTTCCTACACATCCCCCATAAATCCACGGTATGTGATGCTTTAGTGCCATGTCGTTCATGAGCAATCGGGTATCGAAATTATCGGTTGCGTCCATCATCAGGTCAACTCCCTGGATCAGCTCTTCCAGTTCCGCTACCCCGACATCCAGTACATGTGCGTGTATGACCGTTTCCGAATTAATGTCTTTTAATCTTCGCTGGGCAGCCACTGCTTTGGGGCATCTCTCTGCGGCGTCACTCTCCTGAAAAAGCTGCTGACGCTGCAAGTTGCTCCACTCCACATAATCGCGGTCTACGATGCTAACCGTACCTACACCTGCACGGACAAGGGTTTCTGCAATACCTGTGCCGAGCGCTCCGACACCTATGATCAGTACATGAGAAGAAGCGAGCCTGCGTTGTCCTTCTGACCCAAAGGGAGCGAATCTTTCCTGTCTGGAATAGCGGTCACTTGCTTGTACGACTTCACAGGATTTTTCTGTTTCCATCATGCCTGAACCATACCTTCTGTGGGACTGCTTGCTGAAGCATAACGTTTTACGGGAATCAGCCCCGCCTCAAAACCATATCTACCCGCGCGAACAGCCAGTTTCATGGCCTCTGCCATTTTTACAGGATCCTTCGCTCCCGAGACGGCTGTGTTCAACAGAACAGCATCTGCTCCCAGTTGCATCGCCATTGCCGCATCACTCGGTGAGCGAATACCTGCATCGACAATGACCGGAATCTCTGCTTGTTCAATAATTAACTCCAATGCAAACGGATTAAGCAGGCCGCGTCCTGTACCAATCGGTGAAGCTCCAGGCATAACGGCATGCACTCCAAGCTCTTGCAACCTCTTGGCCAGAATGACATCATCGGATATGTAGGGCAGCACAATAAAGCCTTCCTCCAGCAGCTTTTCGCTTGCTTTCAGCGTTTCAAAGGGATCAGGCAACAGCGTCTTACCGTCCCCAATGACCTCCACCTTAATCATATCGCACAGGCCTGAGGCCCTTGCCAATTTTGCAATACGAACAGCCTCCTCCGCTGTCGTCGCTCCTGCCGTATTGGGAAGAAGTGTATAGCGGCCCAAATCCAGCGTATCCAGAAAATGTTGCTTATCTCGTTCCTCCAAATTTAATCTCCGCACAGCAAAGGTCAATATTTCGGCCTCAGCAGCCTCTACAGCTTGGGATTGGATATCCAGATTCGAGAATTTTCCTGTTCCCAGTAACAGCCTTGATGTAAAAGATGCTTTTCCAATGGTTAACATCATCAACCGCCTCCTACAAAATGTACAATTTCCAAACTGTCTCCGTCTTTCAGGATCGCTTCTTCATGTTCTTCACGAGTCAATATGTGGCGATTCAGCTCGACCACAACGGTTTTCACCTTTAAATCAAGCTCATGCAGCAATTGCTCCACATGAGTGATCCGGTTAGAAAAGTTCATGTTCTGGCCGTTAATCGTCAGCCTCATAAGCTTTCCTCCTTGATACGAACAGAAGAAAAGTTGCTTATTCCAAGTTCTTCGGCATCTGCCCCTTTAAGCAGTCCTGCCATCGCACGTCCGGTAGCTTCACTCAACAGGACACCGTTGCGATAATGCCCGACTGCTGCATATACCCCTTCCAAGCCGGGAACGGCCCCTATAAAAGGACGTCCCGCTGCTGCCTGCGGACGCAGGCCCGCCCAGGTACGTACAAAAGAAGCTTCACGGACGCGCGGTAGCCAGGCAGCAGCACGTGCCAGTAGCCCCTCCAAACCTTCAACAGTCACTTCTTTGTCATAGAGGTTTGGAAGACTCGTTGCCCCAATCCAAACCTCGTTCTTCTGTTTAGGCACAAGGTAAATATCATCGGCATAAATGGTATATTCCAAAGGGTGATCCTTTAAGGAAACTGCAACTGCTTCACCTTTGACCGGATAAAGCGGGTAATGAAAGCCTGCTTGGTCTAGCAAATTCATGCTATCCAGGCCTCCGGCAATAATGACCTGATCGCAAGAAAAAAATCCCCTGTCCGTTACCACCCCACAAACCCGGCCATTCTGTACGACCAGCTGCTCCGCATGGGTACCGGACCATATTGTAGCTCCCAACACAGATGCTGCTCCCGCATAAGCACGACATAGCTGTACTGGAACGAGCTGCGTCTCCTTTGACCGATATATAGCTCCGATCGCTTGACGATCTATGCCCGGAATCCGTCTGGCCAATTCCTTGGCATTCCACCACTCAGGCTGATTATCCTCGCGCATGTTAGCAGCTTTCCATCGTCTTTCACCCTCAGCTTCCGAACGGAAAGGAGCTACAAATCCCTCTGTACGAAATTCTACTGAAACACCGGACAACCGCTCCAGTTCACGAACAAGCTCAGGGAATGCGTCCCGACTTGTACGAGCCAATTGCTCAAGATCAGAGTCGATGAACTCTTCACTCTCTGCTGCAAGCATTCCGGCCGCTGCTCCCGAGGCTCCCTCACCCGGCATCGTTCGCTCCAGCATGATCGTACTGCGCCCTTCCCTAGCCACATGATAAGCAATGGAGCTGCCGATCACACCTCCACCTATAACCAAGCATTCAGCATGTCCTATAACTGTAGCCTCTGTGTGTATTTTAGGCATATGTTATATCTCCTCTCCACTGACCTGACCATACTTCTTTCGAAATTCTTCTACTCTCGTTTCCTTACAACGGCTGCAGACTATCTGATCTACCATTTGTCTATATTCCATCGCAGCCGCGATTGGCGACTCAGCTCCCCATATACCGGACATCACTGCAATTCCACTTGCTCCAGCATGATAAAGCTCCGGAATATGATGCGGTTGTATACCGCCAAGTGCAATCACTGGAATGTTGGACAACCTGCATATGCGTTCAAGCTGAGCTGTACCCCGCGGCACAACCCCGGGCTTACAGTGGGTCTCATATACATGACCGTAGAGTACATAGTCCGCCCCAGCCCGCTCGGCAATCTGCGCCTCTTCCAAGGAATGCACAGACACTCCACAGCGTGTCCCCTTTGGAAGTAGGCCCTTAACATCCTGAGCCGGTAGCCCATTTGCCGGTAGCTGGACAGCTCCAGCCAAGGTAAGTAAAGCTACATCCACACGGTCATTGACTACAATTTGCTGCAAAGGAATCCCCTGCTCCACCATGCTTCGGGTCAACCCGAGTAATTCTGAGGCCCCCTTCTGCTTTAGACGTGCATGCACAAAATGAACATACGGATAAATAGCAGCAGCCACTTGGGCTACATATGCATGGGAGTCATTTTCCATCGTAATTACGTGTAATTCGATCTCATGTTCACCTCACATTGAACTAAGGGCTTAAACTAATCCTATAAGCTGAACCAATAATCATTGTGGCCCCACATCACAAAATATCAGACGGAGCCAGCCACTTGTGCCAGCAATAATGAAGGAGATCATATGTGATCCGGATACGGAAATTCAATAGGTAAAACCGAACGTAACGCAAAAAAACCACTTCCCTAAGGAAGTGGTTTTACGAACGTCCAATAATCGAACGGACAATCATATCCGTATACGTATATCGTCCCACGTACAAACAAAAGTAATGATGTGGTTACCTTGCTTGTGCGGCGCTCACTTCCCTACGCTGGCATAACCCAGATCAGGTACAAAGGGTCCGAAATCCATTTATTTCGTCTCAGCCGCATGGGCGGCTCCCCTAGTGTGACTATTTTATTGTATCAGCTAAAGATAGCTTAGCATATTTTTCTAATTCTGCAAACCCCACTTTTTTGAAGCATGACAGAGCTGAATTTTTTTTGACTTTAGTTGACTTTAGTTGACTTTAGTTGACCACTCTTCCACATTCCACGTTTTTGTTACCCAATCCTCGTAAAAATCCGGTTCGTGAGATACAAGCAATACAGTCCCTTTATATTCCTTCAAGGCACGTTTAAGCTCGTCCTTTGCTTTGACATCCAAGTGATTGGTAGGCTCGTCAAACAGAACCCAGTTGCTTTCCCGCATTAACAATTTGCACAGACGTACTTTTGCCTGCTCACCACCACTAAGCGCGGATAGAGGACGTGTGATATGCTCATTTTTTAAACCGCAACGTGCCAAATGTGCTCTTACTTCATGCTGATTTAAATGCGGGAACTCATTCCACACATCGTCAATCGGTGTAATTTTGCCTGCCTTGACTTCCTGCTCAAAATAAGCCGGCTGCAAGAAATCGCCTTGATAGGTTTTTCCGCTGATTGGCGGTATTTTCCCCAGAATGGTTTTGAGCAATGTCGATTTACCGACACCGTTGCAGCCTACAATCGCAATTTTTTCGCCACGTTCAATCGTCATGGTCATTTTGGGCAAAAGGGCATGAGTATAGCCAATTTCAAAATCAATTCCCTCAAATACCGTTTTCCCGCTCGCACGCGCTTCTTTAAATTGAAAGGTTGGCTTGGCAGCTTCTTCAGGCTTATCAATACGTTCGATCCGATCAAGCTGCTTTTCACGGCTCTTCGCCCGGCCTGATGTGGATGCACGCGCCTTGTTGCGCTGAATAAAGTCTTCCTGCTTCTTAATATATTCCTGCTGCTTCTCATAAGCATCAATATGCTGCGCTTTGTTCAGATCCGCCATTTCAAGGAATTTTTCATAGTTAGCTGAATAACGGGTCATCTTTGCAAATTCAAGGTGATAAATAACATTAACGACCTGGTTCATGAACTCCGTATCATGTGAAATAAGAATAAATGCATAGGGATAATCCTTCAAATAACGCGTAAGCCACTCAATATGCTCTACGTCCAAATAGTTGGTAGGCTCGTCCAGCAGCAGGACGTTTGGCTTTTCCAACAACAGCTTCGCAAGAAGCACCTTAGTCCGTTGTCCACCGCTAAGCGCAGATACATCCCGATCCAAACCGATGGCCGAGAGACCCAGCCCGTTCGCCATTTCTTCAACCTTCACATCAATGAGGTAAAAATCCCCCATATCCAGCTGCTCCTGAATTTCACCCATCTGTTCCAGCAGTACTTCTAATTCTTCGGGAGAAGCATCTCCCATTTTTTCCGTAATCTGCATTAATTCCTTTTCCAATTCCAACAAAGGAAGGAAAGCATCCTTCAATACATCGCGTACCGTTTTGCCCGGTGTCAGCTTGGTGTGCTGATCCAAATAGCCGTAACGTACACGTGGAGTCCATTCCACTTTACCTTCGTCCTTAAGCAATTTTCCAGTCAAAATGTTCATGAGTGTCGATTTACCGACTCCGTTAGCTCCTACCAAACCTACACGTTCCCCCGCAAGTAATCGAAAGGAAACATTTTTAAATAACGCGCGGTCCCCAAAATTGTGGGATACATTTTCTACAGTCAATAAACTCATACGCTGTTTTTGGCTCCTTATTGTCATCGGCGATGCCGACTGTTGTTATTTCATATATCATTGTTTTCTTTCAAAGCCTTATTGTAGCACATTCAGCAACCTTATCGGAATATTGAAAACAGCGAATTTTAATGTTTTTAATGCGGACTTGCCAATAAAAAAAGAAAAACCACTCATTAGAGTGATTATTGTAAACCGTTATTACATTTAAACTCAAAGTATCCCGCAGTTGCTGCAGATTTTTCATCTGAAAAACGTTCTCTCGCTTGAAAGGGTGCTGGACAGGAATCTCTGTAAAAATATTTCATTCCGGTATCCGGTTCTAGGCCACCAATTATAGCTTGCCTTCTCACGACTCTTCCACCACCAAACCCATAGTTATTGTAAAACCTGTCACCAACCGGAATGCCTTGGATAAACGCCATTAGCCCCACATCATCTACCGTGTTATACCACTCTTCTTGCGGAATAGTCGGCAGTGTAAACCTATAGGCTACGCCGTTGCGTGCTGCCTTTTGATTATGGAGATTAATCAGGCGAGCCAGGTCCTCCTGAACACTATGAACGATGGTGGAACGTCGTATTTGCTCAAAAGTTTCGGGATTATTTAGCAACGAAATACCAGTTTGACCCTGAAGCTCCTTTTGAAAGCCCTCCACCCATCTGTGATTCTGGGCATCATATGCGTGCACATAATTATCCAAGGTGAATCCCACACTATTACCTACTGAATCGGCATATGCAAAAGGCTTTTTTTCACTCCATTTGGAACCTATAGCAGTTTGTCCATCCCCATCTATGTAAGTTTCTGAGGCAAACGTATAATAACCGTCATAATCCAGAATCACAATAACAGGTATGTAGTCCAGTAATGCGCGTTGTGCTACTGTATCCCTATCAATACCTACATTAAGAAAAAGGGTATGCAGGAACGTGCTTAGCGCTTCTTCTTTATCGACACGAAAAAACTTGTCCGATCCATACCCGGCCTCCCGTTCCTGACGCTCGTTCTGGGAAAGCACGGCACCTGCATCCTGAACTGCGGTATGGAGAGCCGATGTGTATTTCATTTCCAATCGCTGCACTTCACGCTGATTTTGTACCCGCAAGTCACCGATTACACCAAAGGGCAAAAACAGGAGAATAAATATAACTGCAAAATCAGTAATCTTCATTCAAAACCATGCCTCCGTATGATGCTGTAACTGCTGGCTTTCCGCTATCGGCCCCGCCAAGAAGCCATGATTTGTACAAATCCGCAGGAGTCCGATTCGTGTTATGTACCCGCACTGTAAAATAATCTCCGGCCATCAAAGTATATCGACGTGTCTGATCAGACTTTGACTGCTGGTTGTCAGGAAAAAGGACAGGCAAGATTTGCGCATTGTAGTACCCATCATATACCGTTTCATAATTGCCCAGAAAACTGTCCGGCTTCGAGGCATCTGCATATTCCGGTACATATTTTTTGTGCGTATGCTCCAAGTCAACCTCGTACTGATTGCCTGTAAGTTCCAGTTCACGCATAAAATCGTTATACATCGTCGGTGTAATGTAGCCCTTGGTTCTTACCATATCAACAAAACGTACGGTTGAGTGATACACATTTAACCCCGATATATCATCCTGCCGTTCAGCGGCTTGAGCTGCGGGTACGATGTACAAAAGCAATACAGCGAGCAGGGCCCCCAACAGCTTGGATATTGATTGAACCACTTCAGTCCTCCTCCAATTTCTCAAAACGTACAGATATTATCTCTCCGCGTTGATTACGTTGTGGGTACATGGAATACAAAGAGAAAGCATTCAAGGCCGATACACCAGGCTCAAATGGTTCGGAATATTCATCGTACTCCTTTCCGTCGACTTGAACCGTTATTCCATCCTGTAAGTTCATGCGAATTGCCTGAATGACCTGAGTCCCTTTAATCCGTTCCGGTATGTCCACCTCCGCATTCCGGGATATCCGTCCCTCGGAATGCTCCTCCTGTTGCGATCTTAATTCCAATGTGGTACTCATCTGACTGGACAAGTCTGCTGCTGTTATACATGCGGTTATAAACAAAATAGTTGTCACACCGAGCCGCAGCATGCTTGAAGCGTGATCAGACATATGCCCATCTCCTAATCGTTATGATCTTTACTTTTGTGCTCAGGACTGGGTAAACAGCAACCCACGTACAACATTCGATTTGTCTTTGACAATTTCAGCCTTGAATTTACCGCTTGGATTCACGTATTCGTTTTCTTTCTCATTCAGCGTATTCGCTATTTTCCCTGTCTTTTCACTTCCACCGTTCACTGCACCATACTGTTCACTGTCCATGCTAATGTTCAAAGCATTACCGTACCACTGGCCTGCCATATTTTTGCCGGTTTTAATCTGAATACCGAATTGGTCTTTCCCCTGAAACTTGCGTAGCGCATTGGTTACCTGAGACCCGCTTATCGTTGTACCGTCATATACTGTAAATGAGGCTTGAGACAATTCGGTCTGAATATCAGCAAAATTATTTTGTGCCGTTTTGGTGGCCTCCTGTGCTGAAATAAACAGAATGACTACAATGGTAATGAGGGCGATGGTCAAAAATATACCGGCGGCTACCTTTAAGGCAGTTGATGCGTTATTCATTATTCTTCTCTCCTTAGCTTGTTAAATCGTATTAGCCATAATAGAACTTACTTACTGAATTTTTTGTATTTGCTCATAATAGCTATCCATTTGAACAAAGCTCATGCCGATCAATGGAATCACCAAATATAAAAAGATAAGACCGTACATTGGAGCAAAACCAATCATCCTACCCCAGATGGCCTTGCTGTCTATCATTTTTTCATACTCCTGTTTTCTTTGTTCAAAATAGTAGGACATATGGGAATCCAAATCGTCAAAGGCTTCACGAATCGTAATTTTGCCCAAAGACAAATGGAGCTTGTCCACCAGACGTTGAAATTCCGGCAAAGGCGCTTCTTCTTTCAACAATTCGAGAGCTGCCTCGGGTCCGTGTTCATAATGGAGCAAGCATTTTTGCAGTGGTCTCTTGAAAATAACCGAAAAGCGATTCAACCACTCCAATATTTTCTCGACAGACATTCGTTCCATGGCCCGCAAAATAGAAATGACCGTTTGAAACTGATACACCTCATGCCTCATATCCAAACGCCGCATTCTTCGCTGCACATATAACAGAAGCATCGGCATTTGGTAGGCTACATATCCAGCAACCAAACTGATCAGCACTTCCCACCATTTGATGTATTCCTCGTTCCACGCTTCCAGCTTTTGGAGGATACGACGAGTATTTTTAGATAGCTGATCCGCACTAGCTATGCCAACAGTATCACGCTCGAGGGCTGCATACGTCTGCGCATATGTGCTTCCCGCCCTCATATTCAGTGCATGCATGACCTTGCGGTCAACCTCACTCTGCTTTAAAGCTTCTTTTTCCTCTGTGGGCTTTAAACGTCCGAACATTTGACCTGATTGGGCAGGAGCGTAAAGAATATGTGTTTTCTCGGCTTCATGTAAAACAAATACCGTGCTGATGCTGAGCACCAATCCTGTAATAAAAAGAATAATCCTCCGTACGTACAGCCATTCCAGTTTTATTTCCGCACCACTCTCCTTTAGCAGGCAGATTATCTGGAAATAAGAGGATACCTGCTGCCGCGGAATTAAAGTATCTACCACATGATGAATGATAGGAAAACGATATAGCTTTTGCTCCCAGGTATAACGGCCCCTACCCGCACGATAACCTGTTTCGTTGGTCTGTTGCAGCTTTTGTAACAGAAAGTAAGATAGGATAATTACAATATAGACGGTCAACTTCGTAATATATCCCAATTTCCCTTGGTAAAAATTATCCATGGATGGAAAGCTGGATCTCGCCCATTTTTCGATCGGCATCGTAAAAAAAACGGGGGCCAGGGCGATCACGTTCAAACTTTTGAGCAAATAGTCCAGTTTATTTCTCCGTAGCAGCTCCAGTTGGATTTCGCGCGCAAGACTGCCAAGTCCCTTCAAATAGATGGAGCCACCCTCCTCAATCCGGTCACCAAACTCCATCACCATATATGAGATACCAGCAAAGGCTTTTAAAAATCGGTTAGGAGCAGACTCATAGTATCTTTCCAGTGCCTCATGCGGATCAACATCTGTCAGCGCTTCATGAATGAGTCGTGCGTGTCTTCCAGCCTCAGCTCCCGTCAAATCGGTCGCTTCAGAAATGGCTTCCTCTACCATGCCATGCTGATGATAATGGTGGCGTACATTGGCGAACAATTCGATCATCTGTGCAAGCAGCCTTTTTTCCATCCGGCTAATTGTCACATCTAAAATGAGGCTATTGATTACCACTCCACATAGAAGCGCCAATACAGCAAACTCTAATCCGGGTTTCATCATCAGCAGCACAATGCCGCTGCAAATAAAAGTCCCCCAGATGAACAGCGTCATCTTGATTGTCTGTAGGCGTAGCTTGTATTCATCGTAGGCATGCAAACTGGATAGCCTCTTACGTACGCCTCTGAGGTATTCGGATATGATTGGCACTCCCATGCCCAGCGTGTATAGCTTGTGCAATAAGGCTTGTATCTCCCGTTGCAGTAACGCTTTTCCCTTCCGTCCTTCCCGCACAGAATAAACTCGTCCACTGCGGATTGCATGAGTATTGCGTTTGTGCAGCCACCACAAAGCTATATATAGAATTACAAAGCCCCCGCCAGAAATGATTAAAATCCACAATAACATCACTTTAAGACTCATAGTCTCCCTCCCAATAACGGGCCAAAAAACTGCGGAAACCACTGGCATCCTTGGCATTCATCTGCTCACACATCTCCTTTGCGCTTTTGGCGGTTATCGGTTCCACCGGTATATAACACCCATTCCGGTATTCCATAACATGCCGATAGCTATAATTCGCCAAAGTATTCGTGCCAGCATCTATATGATCCGGGTTATGCGGCACACATTCTGTAATCCGTTCAATATAGCGTCGCCCTTCCGCATCACGCTTGAGATGCACATCAAAATTAATGACATGAACTACCTGTTCCTCAGCGATGCCTTCATGCTGAAATACTCCAGTTTTGAGCAATGAATTACGGAGTGAGAATACAAGATCACGAAATGTTTTGGCATGATGAGTAAAAATGGTGAACAGACTTGCAACCTGCGACATCTGGATCATCCAAGCGGCGACTTCATCACTCGCTACTTCGCCAAGAATATTGACGGTTCCATCCGTCTTTTTCTGCAAATCAAGCCCTTGTTGCCCTGAAATATGATCCGTTTCCCGAAAGGTAAGAATGTTACGTCGACTGTAGATGCTACGCAAATGCAACTCAAAGGCCATTTCCTGTACACGAAGCGTATACGAAGCATAGATATGCTTAACCATCGCCATCAATAGTGTCGTCTTACCAGAACCCTGTGCACCTGTAATTGCAGTAATCCGGCTGCCTTTCATTAAATAAGAAAGGAGCTGGATCGGAAAATCAGCATTTTCACCTTTAATTAACTGCTCCAGCGAAGCACTTTGAATATCAAATTTCCGGACAAAGAAAGCCCACGATTCGGAAAAAGGAGGTCTGACTACCACTACTCGTGACCCGTCCTTCATTTCGTTTACCTTATAACCATTGGCTTCGGAAAGCTGTCCCGGGTAATTGTATTTGTAAATATTTTGGCACACTCTTTTAAGCTCACGCTCTGAGCCAAAGGAAAGAAATGGAAGATAAATCGTTTTTCCTTTATAAAAAATCCACACGCTCTCATAACCATTTGCAGTAGGTTCAGACACTTGCTCTAATGTATACCGATCCGAAGGCCAGTCCGCCGATGGAGGATTCCCTCCTTGCGGCATACCACTAACGCCCCCACTTACACCGTCAATCCGCTGATCGCGTATATCATCAATGACGGAAAAGCCTTTGTAATGCTGATAAATCCGCTGCACAATAATATCCACCTTCTCCAGAAACGAAAGGGGGCGGTGCTCACATTCATAGACATAACGGATATCCTCTTCCGTGACGAGATAGCTCCCATCCTCTTCATGTGACTGTGAATATCTCATTTCGGCCAAGTCATAAGTATCCAGTAAACGCGATAGGGCATCAGCACCATACTTTTGCTGGTATTGGTAAAATACAATTTCGAATTGATCCTGTATATTTAACAATTCAGGCCTGGAAAATGGCATGACGGAATCTACGATCTTCTCGTTTATGCCATAACCATTAATCAGCAGCTCAACCATCAGATTTTTAACAAAACGTTTATCACCACTACTGCCATTGGCACAGTCTTTTAGTGCCCTGCGCAGCTCCGCTCTTTGATGGATACGTCTTCTATATTCCTCCTCATGCAACCCGGCATCCGCCATTTGACTATGGCTTAGTTCATGAAGCGCATTTTTGATATACTCCATCAGAGTCTCCAATGTAGCCTCTTCATTCTCTTTACCGTCTCGTGAGATTGAATGACGGGAGTGAATATTTCCTCGATATTTAACGATAATCAGTACGATACCCAGTAGCACAATACAAGTAAGTATTATTCCATTGATCAATTGAGCGGACAGCATCAAGCGCCCCTTTCTAAAGCCTTGAGCCGAAGATCGGATTCTGCCGCCTCCAGAATAGCTTTACTGATTTGCCGTATGCTCTGCTCCCATTCGATAGGTGTAAAAAGCTTGCGATGCGGCTCCTTCCTGCTTCGTACACCACGCTGCACATGGCCTACTACATCCCTGCGGTTCCACGCGTCCATAAATTCGGTACTATAAGGGACCGCATGTAGTGCCCCCTTGTAGCCATATCTCCTGCGGATATTCGCTACATTTGCTTGAGAATACACATCATATCTCCCAAGCACCAGCATTAACGGCAATGTCGGGTAAGTGGATAACGGAGACACAGATTCAAAAAAAGCATCCAGCTCTCGCATATTCTGAGTCAGCGAAAGAACAGCCAGCTTGGCTCGCGTACATGCTTCATGCTGTACAGATCCCCATCCTGCTCCACTTCCTGCATCAACCAGCGTCAAATCATAATATTGATCCGCCGTGTCCAAGACTGTCCGTACAAGTCCCTGAGATAACAGTGGTGGAGCAACTCCAAAGCTGGAGGTTCCCTCAAGCACATCCAGAGTCTGTTCCAGAACAGGTGTCGTATAGTTGCAAATATTTTCTCTAGACAATGTTCCTCGCAAAACTAACCGTTCGACAGCATCCCACCCCCCTTCCTGAAGCCGCAAACTTGGATCATCCATACGATGCTCCTGTATAGGGAATCCTGTTTCAATTCCCGTATGTCTCCGCCCCAGATGGGTCAATAGTAATCTTCCTCTATATAGATTGCCTATAGTAACTGCTATAGCTGCCGCCAATGAGCTACTTCCACTCGCTCCTTTAATAGGACTCCAAAACAAAACGGTGCTCATGCTCTCCTCCTTTCCGCACGCTTTAGCGCACGTTGGCTCTCTTTCAATTCCCAGCCCATCCAGTCTCCAATGCAACGGCACAATTCTTTCTTATACATTCTGGATAGTGGTTTTAATTGAAGCTGCTGCTTATGCTCATTTTCCAATTTTAGGGCAAGATTTCCCTCATCCCATGGCAATACATAGGGTTCTTGCTGCCAAGAGGCAGGAAAGCCGTTCATGTATTCCCACAAATACGGCTCCTCTACACCACAATCCACGGCTTGTAAAAATAATTTGTCAAATGCAAGATCTTTGGGGAATTCAGGTTGACCGAACAAATGCTCGAGCCACATCCGTCCGTTATGCATCTGCATTCGGCTATAATCACTGACCCAAATCCGCCGTTCCGCCCTTTTCCAAACAGATATTGGGCAAAAATCCGCTGACTCTACATCCAAAATAACAATGTCATAAGCATGCTCTGTCTTTTGATCAGCCATCATACCGATGCTCAAATCTTCCCATGCTGTATAACCAGTCGCCACATCCAAACCACTAAACTGTGTAATGGGTAGTGGTTTGTCAAGCAGCCCTATGCTATACCGATACTGTCCCCGCAGTGTAGCATCCACAAGAAGTACCTGTTGGCCGGAGGCTGCTAATATGCTGCTGATGTATAACAAGGTGTCGCTTTTGTCACAAAGTCCGGCAAATATCCAAGTTTTCATACTTCCGTTCCTTTTCTTTTATTTATTTGACATACGGATCAGAGCTTCCGCCCTGCGCCAAAATTTCCGTCTGTTCTTTGTGATCCTGCCTGCCCTCATATCCATTCCCTATACCCTCACTCCCACCAGATGCATCCTCTATAGTCGTATCCGTATGCTGAGCTGCAATTTCCTCACTCAGACTTCTCTCTATGGGTGTTGAAATTACATTGTTTGATGAATGAATTGCATGTTCAAGAGAATCCCGCAGCTGCTTGGACAGCTTTTGTTCTGCTACCTTTATCAAATTCGGATCACTATTCATTAATGCTAACACTTGAGCATTAGGCGGATAAGTCGGGATCGCCTTCGGCTGAAATTGGGGATCGACATATGTCAGCGCATAGATGGATGCTTTATGCAGATAGGCATCAACAATTGCGCTTGAAAACGATAGTATTTCCTGCTCATTCATAGTTACCCAGACGACGGGACCTTCCAGCCTGGAAATTTTCTTTTTGGATAATAGAATGTAATCCTGACCCGTTGGAAATTGAATACGGATATCCACTTCGTCCCCCTGCTTCAGGCTGTTGGGCAATACCACTACCTTTAACTCACGATTTCGTAAATCTTTAGGTGTAGGCTCATCAACAGTCATCATAGCTAACGTAAGTACAGACCCTTTTTTCAGTTCAATTTTGGCTGTGGTCCCAGAAGCTTTATTTTTATCTGCCACCAAATTTGCTGGAGCCTGAGATCCAGGGACCGTAACTGCCTTTAAATCATTAGATATAATCTGTTCACCTGGAGATATGTCACGAATAACAGCCCAGCCTTTTTTCGCGGTGCGTTGCTCTTGTTCGTACACTTTCCATTTTAGTTCTGCATCTACTTCGGCCTGTTTCCTGACCTCATTCAATTGATGGATGTTAACCATAAGGTAGCCCGCAAAAATAATGCCAACGATACCCGCGCCAATACAACCGGCGTATAGCTTTTGCTTACTGCTTTTTCTTAGCTTGGACACACATCTTCTCCCCTGCCTTTTTTGATATATATCTTTAATTTAGCGCTGCCGTCTAAGAAATCTGAAGCGTTTTTTCCGGGTATCCGGAATAGCTCCGCGAAACAGCTCGTCCAGCACCTGATCCATCTCACCATCTCGCTCGAATGGGTCGGAATGGAACGGTAGCGCAAATACTTTATCATGATCCAGTTCCTTACGTAGCCTGCGAACCGCCTCCGAGGATGCCAACGGCAAACAGTAATTCCATTTATGCTGCGGATGGCGCTGAAGCGATCGGGCCAGCCCGATTATCTCCTGAACTCTCCATTCAGCTCCTGAACCAACAACAAGCGGGTAATCGGCTCTCAAAAATTCTTCCAGTCGCTCATTATCCTGCCCACTCCCCAAATCCAGAACAAGAAATCTATAGGAGCCGCCCAGCAAAGAAATGACATCTGCGCGAGATGTCTTCCGCCAATAATGTACTCCGTCAACCTCAAAACGCCGATTTGAATTCGTTCGTTCAGCAGGTACGCCCTCCACCACCGCTTGAAGTCGGGCAAACGCTTTGGCTGTACTATGCAGCTCAACCAAAGCTACGGAACGGGATCTTCGGGATAGATAGTGGCTCACCGCAATGGCCGTATGTGTAGCACCGGAACCGGAAGACACACCGAGCACAGCCACTACCCTTGTACCTGCGTATTCCAATGAAGTAATTGAAGTATCTCCAACGGATACTCTATGTTGAGAAGGCTGAAAATCTGCACTACGTCGCAGTTCTCCAATGACCTCTGCGGCAGATTGAAATCGTTCCTCAGGATGCTGACGCAGCAGCTTTCGAATCACTGGAATCAAATGGCGGGAGAGTTCCCCGCGAATATATCCTTCTACTCCCGCAGTCCACTCGCTATATTTTCCACCTGTACAGAGATACAGCAGTAACGCTCCTAAACTGTATAAGTCTGAGCGAGCATCCGTTTGACCTGCTCCATATTGCTCCGGGGCTGCAAAGCCCACAGTTCCCAGCTTTACCGTATCCTGATTCAGTTCAGCCTTATAGCTACGCGCGATCCCAAAATCAATCAGCTTAAATTCCATTTCCGGGGTCAGCATAATATTGGTCGGTTTCAAATCACGGTAAATGACAGGCGTCTGACGAGTGTGCAAGTAATCCAGCACATCCAGCACCTGCAAAGCGAATGGAACAATTTGCTCCTGTGGAATATGGCCTTGGTAACCTTTCATATACGCTTCCAGCGTCATTCCTTCAATGTAATCCATAACCAGAAATACTGCACCCGATGGCGGATGCTCGAAGAAATCAACAATTCTCGGTAGGCGTGGATGGTTTAATGAAATCAGCATTTCTGCTTCTGTCCGTATAAGCCTCATCATTTGCGGCTCGGTAACCGACTCCTTCACCGCCCATTGCTTGCCAGGCAGCTTCAAATCCTCTGCCATGAATACACGGCTCATTCCCCCTGTACCCAACGTGCGAACAATTCGGTAACGCTCACCTACAATAGACCCGTATTCCAATCGTGATGGTTCCTGCATCATCCTTCTACCTCCCTTCTATAAGCAAACAACGCAAAAAAGGGAAAGCCGCCGCAAAACAAAATCTTCATGTTACCATGAAAATGATTTTCGCGGGATGCTTTCCCTTTATTTAAACGTGATTATTATTTTTGAGGAACAATTTGGTTTTATTATATACAGACCTGTGCTCATTGTAAAGTATTATTTTCCATACTTGATCATGTACAGGGTAATCTCATCTCGGTTATGGAACAGCTGCTTAGCTCGCTGAATCTGCATGCCGGACTGCTCGAATGAAGCCATCACATCATGAATGAGCGCCAAAGGCTTTTTATGCATGAGCTTGACTGTTACGATAGCAGTACCACCACTCCGCAAACTATACAGCAAGTCAGTTACGAGCCTTGCCATCTGCTTCGGACTCCAGCTCATATCACAAACCAGCAGGTCGAACGTATTCTCTTTAAATTTGACTTCACTCGCATTTTTGCGTAAAAAAGTCAGATTGGCATACTTCATCAGCGAGGGTTCCATCTTAGCCGGATCAACCGCCGTTACCTTAAGTCCTCGCTCCAGTAAAAAGGAAGTCCAGCCACCCGGTGCTGCCCCAATATCCAGCCCCTGATGGAAAGCACCAAAATCAATGCCGAATGTCGCTTCTGCTTCCAAAAGCTTGAATTTGGCACGAGAGATTTGTCCCTCCTCCTTCTGAAAACGAACCGCACCTCCGCTCCAATCTGAAAGATTGTCCTGAGGGTGTGACACGCCTGCATACCAAGTATCCGTATCCGCAAATACGGACACAATGACGTCAGCCTCTTGTACTGTTTGTTCCATAGGTAAATCGCTTAATTGTTCACTTAAAGCCTGCTTGAGCGCGCCTGCGCTTTCAGTCCAGCTACTATTAGCTCCTTTGCGCACTTGCAAAGAAACACGTTGATCTATCAGTTCCCGGCGGTTACGGATAAATGCAACCAGACGCTCCAGCACCTGAGCCAAGTCCGTCCCTTCCTCCTGAAAATGCACAGGGAACAAGTGCCGCAAAAACATCGGCGGCTGACCTGTAATTGCCCCTACAGCCTCACTGGCTTCCGCAGGCAATGTAACCAAAAAAATTTCACCAGGTACAATTACTGTGCTTTTCACCGAGCCAAATAATCTTCTTAGCTCCTCTTGAGCATAGGGTGCAAAGCCATGATTCGCCGTGCAAACAAATCTTGACGATGATAGAGTGGCCCCACCCTGTTCATCTGTACGCATGTTTATTTCCTCCAAAGTAACATTAACCTCCAGTGCACACTCGAATCCAGGGACGTTCTCCATCCCAATCCAGTTCAACTGGAACTTCATACGTGTGCATTATCAATTCTTTCGTCAAAACTTCTTTTTTGGGTCCCGCTGCTGCTACCTTGCCGTCACGGATCAACGCAACATGCGTAAAGAGGGGAACAATCTCCTCAATGTGATGAGTTACGTAGACCACTGACAAATCCTGTTTACGGAGCCGATCAATCTCAACCAGCATTTTTTCCCGTTCAAATAGATCCAGCCCGGCACAAGGCTCGTCCATTATCAGCAAACGAGGCTCCGCCATCAGTGAACGAGCCAGCATAACCTTTTTACGCTCTCCTTGAGATAATGTTCCTAGTGGCTGATGCATCAGAGGACCCAAATTCATCCCCTCCAACATAGATACGGCTTTTTCCTTTGTCTCTGTCGGAATCTCTTGATAAAAACGCAAAAAAGCATAAGCACCAGTAGCGACCACTTCCCATACCGGATCTTTTAACGCTAGCTTTTCCAACAATGTCTGGCTAATATAACCGATCTGCTTGCGAACTTCCCGCACATCACATTGACCATATGTTTGGCCGAGCACCTCGACCGTGCCACGACTTGGAAACATGTATCCTGTCATCATTTCCAATAATGTTGTTTTACCAGAACCGTTGCGCCCCAAAATTGCCCAATGTTCGCCTTCCCGTATTTCAAGACTTACATCGTCCAAAATTTTATTTTCTTCCCGCTGCAATGTGATGTTCTTTATGGAAATCACTCCATCACGCTCCTTATCCTGTTCAGCAAATGTTCCACAGATTCCATTTTGTAGATGATTTCTGGAATTTCATTTTCGCCGTTATATACAAGAAGCGCAGGTACACTGGAAATCCGGTATTCCTGCACTAGTTCAGGAATATAGTTTATGTTGCTTTGCACCACTGCTCCTTCGGGAAGCAAATGCTCAGCTACCTCCAGCATCCGGCGGGCAGCCGCGCAGGTTCCGCACATGGGAGTGTACACAAACAAAGCGAGCTTGCATCCCTCCCATATGGCACGACGTGCCTCTTTTTGCCCTATTTCCCTCATCGTTTCGACTCTTTTCTGATCTGGCGCATACGTTCCTCGGGTACCGGGCCGTTATGTACGGTGACTCCTTCTGGCTTGTTGGCATAAAGCAGTTCATACATGACACGCCGACCCTCCGGACTGGAGGAATGCAGGTAAATTTCGGACGGATATAACTGTTTACCCGCAATGGCCGCAGCCACATCTTTTCCAGTGAGCTGACCCGGACCCAGATCATAGTCCAGCGATAGCACTGAAATCGGATATTCCTGAAGCAGTAACAGACACTCCTCCGCGTCCCTTGCCAGCTTAAAGCCCGGAGGACAAGGCCGGTAATCGTCCATAAACAAATACATCAACATCTCCTCCTTTTCCCCTAAAGTAAGCTGCATAAGCTTCAAAGATAACCATGATTTCGTCAGCCTGATTTATCCCCAGCTTTGAATCCATTGAATATCCTCCCGATGAGTCCCATCAGCTCCCGCTTCACTTTCCAGGACGACAGGAATGCCTTTTACAGACTCCTGCTCTGTCATCCAACGCATGCCCTCAAAACCGATACAGCCTTGCCCAACACGCGCATGCCTGTCTTTTTTAGATCCATACGGATATTTGGAATCGTTCAAATGAACTCCGCACAGGGCTGACCAATAGCCGAGTCGCTCGCCTTTCTCAATCAATGCCTCGTCCGTTCCGCCGTTCCACAATCCTGCTGCATACGCATGACAGGTGTCCAGACAAAAGCCGATACTGTCAGGATATTGGCACAACTGGCGAATTTGCACCATTTCCTCCAGCGTAGTCCCCATGGGTCCGTGATCCCCCGCCTGATTTTCAATCAGTATTTTGGCATTTCCCTGCCAGTCCTTCAGCACATCGTCCAGACAGCCAATGATATTTCGGTAGCCCTCCAGTGGATCAGCCGAATGCATATGCCCGAAATGAACAACAATTCCTTTCGAGCCACAGGCTTCAGCAATATCCAGATCGTTCCGCAATGAGGCAACCATCAGCTCATAAAGCTCCTGACCACGCTCACGCCCAAGAGCCGGATTCACAGGATACGGTGAATGGGCGATGGATTCAAGCTGGTGCCTTGAACAATAAGCTTTACAAGCAGCAGCATCCGTAGCACTCCATTCTTTTAATCTGAGACTGCGAGGATTTTTCGGGAAATACTGAAAAGAACGTCCCCCCTGCTCTTGTGCACGTATAGCAGCTTTGGAAAAGCCACCACGCGTACTCACGTGGGCGCCAATGAGTAATTTAGGCATCATGCTGCTGTACCGGGCAATAAAATGCTTTTTTCCCAGCCAGCTCAACCCTAACAATTTTTCCGCCACTTGGAGATTGTTCACCTTCACGGTCATATACTCGGCACTGCTGATCGAAGCCACCCGTTAATGTATCTCCCTCCATCAGAGGCATTTCCATATAACCACCTTGCGCAGTAGCTTCACGAAGCACGGATTGAGTGGCATGATACAGCTTTTCCACTTTTTCCGGTGACTGTACGATGTTTTGTACTTTGGAGCCCGGTGTAAATCCGGCGATATAAGCAATTTCATCCGAATAACAATTGCCAATACCCGAAAATATCTGTTGATTCACTAGCGTTGTCTTCAAAATTCCCCGTCGTCCCTTTAGACGTGCTGTGAACTTTTCCAACGTCATGCGATGGTCCAACGGGTCGGGTCCGAGGTCTGACAATGCCTCATCTGTTTCTTTAGCTGTCAGCAAGTGCAAGTAACCTAAGCGCAGCCCCATAAAATAAAGCTTCACACCGCTAAAATCCAATTCGATCTGAACCGTACGGTTCGGACGCTGCTCCTCCGTTCCCAGGTACAGCAATCCTCCCAGCATCAGGTGCAGCACAAGCCGCCCACCCGTGTTTAAATGAAAAATCAAATGCTTGCCTCGGCGCTCTAAATATACAACAGTCGTTCCCAGCAAATGCTTTTCAAACGTGTCCACGTCAGTATTAATGGATTTTACACGGTTAACCGTCACTCCAGTAATCGGAATGTCCAAAATTTGTTTTGACAATAACGTTCTGTAGTTTTCCATTTCAGGAAGTTCCGGCATATCAACATCTTTCCTTTCGTAGCTACATAGCTTTTAATTCTCACCATTTATCAAATGTATGTTGGTTATCATTTCAACTCTTCCTTGATCCAGTCCTGCAGTTCATCCAGATTTTCAAATATCAGGTCAGGCTTTACCCCAATAGCACGCATATGTTCTTCCATATTCGCGCGGGTCGTTACACCTGACAGAATCAGAGCTGTTTTACAACCTGCGGCTGCTCCTGCTGCAATATCAGTAAGCATATTATCGCCTACAACCAGAGCTTCATCCGCTCTAATATTCAAGCGTTTCAACGCATAGTTCATCAACACGCTCGAAGGCTTGCCGATAACCACTGGCTTGACCTGTGAAGCCGCTTCAATCGCAGCGCCAATCGTTCCTGCTCCTGGCGTTAACCCATCATGTGAGGGCAATTGTAGATCCGGGTTAGTCAAAATAAAAGTCGCTCCCTCCCGAATCCAGCGCATGGCAGCGGCCAGTGTTTTATATGTAAATTGACGATCTATCCCCTGTACGACATAATCAGGCTGCTCCTGAACAAGCAGCAACCCGGCCTCTGTGAGCGCCTGGCGCAAGCCGGTTTCGCCAATACAATATACACGTGCTCCCGGACTTTGCTGTGCAACATATTGTGCAGCTGCCAATGCCGAAGTATATACTTCATGACTGACTGCTTCAATTCCCATACCAACCAAATGCTCTGCTACCAATTCGGGTGTGCGTGAAGCATTGTTTGTGACATACGCATAGGGTATCTGGTCTGTGCGTAATTGGGATATAAATAGGTCCGCACCTTTGATCATCCGATCTCCATGATATAGTGTGCCATCCAGATCAATCAGTAACGATTTTATCGCAATCCCCTCCCCCACTTCAAATCAATCATCATAACGTTGTAAAGTGATATTTCATCCTATGAAGAATGTTCCCCCCACTTATTTAACCACCTTAATCATTTAGGTCATAAAATAAGTTGGCACCTCCATTTCATCTTATCTATCTTAAGTCAAAAATGCTAATGAAGTCTATAAATTGCTGGTTAACCGTCCAAAATAGTGTCATTCCTCGATAAAAGCCGTCTCTTTCACATAAAATAAGCTTACATCATCGTCGAAATCCATCGAAGTGATCACATCTTCAAAGAAATTTCCCTGTATTTCCTCACCCTCTCAAAGAAATAGAATCCTTCAAATTCGATATATAGAAAATCAAATATAACACGTCTCCATATGTAGTAGCACAAATTCACTCCATCACAACAAGTGGCTATTCTCGCCTCTTGTCGCATCCTGCGCTTTCCCGGAAAATAATTTCGGGTGAAAAACAAAGGCACCGGAGCAAGCCCCGGCACCCTACAAGCATATCTACAATCCAGGCGTTAATTAACTATATCAGGTACTGGTAACAGCACATGCTGCTCTGCAAGCAATGAATTGGGAAATATGCTCTTCGCTTCTTCCAGCAATGGCACAAGCTGTTCCTGATCTTTATATCGGGAACTAAAATGCGTCATAATTAACTGTCCCGCACCTGCGGCTTTTGCGGCTTCCGCTGCTTGAAGCGCTGTACTGTGATGATATTCGTACGCTGTATCCGCCAGCTCATGCAGAAATGTCGCTTCATGAACGACAACTGTTGCATCTTGAGCCAGCACTACTGTATTGGGACAAGGTCGCGTATCACCAAGAACTGTGATAATGCGTCCTTTTTTCGGTGTACCCAAAACATCTTGAGGACGAAGAATGACTCCCCCCTCCAGCTCTACGCTTTCACCACGCTTTAATTTACCGTAGATTGGGCCGGGCTTGATTCCGTACTGCTCCAGCAACTCCTGCTTGAGCTTGCCGGGCTTATCCATTTCTACAATTCGATAACCATAGCTATCGATCCGATGATCCAGCAAAGCTGATTCCACCCTGAATTGCCCATCATCAAACAACACCCCGCCCGTGTGCTCCACAATATGCAGCTGGTAATTGATCCGGGATTGGCTTATTCCTAAAGATAGTTCAATGTATTGCTTGAGCCCTGGTGGTCCATATACTGTCAGCGGTGCCGTACCTCCCTGATACGCCCTACTCGACAGAAGACCCGGTAGACCAAAAAGATGATCTCCATGCAAATGGGTGATAAATATCTTTTCAAGCCTGCTAAGTTTGAGTGGCGAACGCAGCACCTCCTGCTGAGTGCCTTCACCGCAATCGAACAACCACATGCTTCTTCGTTCTTCCAGTAAACGAAGAGCGATGGACGTTACATTCCGCTGAATCGTCGGCACCCCTGCATTCGTACCGAGAAAATAAAATTCCATAACTTAACCTTCTTCCTACTGACCAGCAAAAAACCTCCGAAGCTCGGAGGGTCTTTGCTATCCTATCTGATAGAGGTGTTAAACCTTTTCGACGTTAAAATATTGCGCCTGAGGGTGGCTGAACACCATGGCTGATACAGAAGCCTCCGGTTCCATCATAAACCCTTCTGTCAGCTCAACGCCAATGTCCTCAGGTTTTAGCAATTGGAACAACGGCCCCTGATCCTCCAGATCCGGACATGCCGGATAACCAAAGGATACCCGTATGCCCTGATATCTGGCTCCATGCCGCTGCTTCATCGTCATATCGGCAGGGTCCGGGAAGCCCCAGCTGTCCCTGATAATATGATGAAGCCGCTCCGCCAGACCTTCTGCCACTTCGAGCGCTACCGCTTGAAGCGCATGAGAGCGTAAATAATCCCCTTGTTCCTTCCACTCGGTAGAGAGCTGCTGTATTCCGTGGCCGGCAGTCACAACCATAAAGCCTACATAATCCATAACTCCCGACTCTACAGATTTCAGGAAGTCAGCCAAGCACAGATATGGCTCCACCTGCTGACGTGGAAACGTAAAGGTATGCAATACCTTACTCACATCCGACGGATCGTAGATCAGGATTTGATCTCCTTGCGATTGCGCCGGGAAGAAGCGATACATAGCATGGGCCTGAATAATCCCGTCTGTAACTGCTTCAAACATGATGCTATCCACCGTATCCTTGAGCTGAGTCGCTTTGGGATCGCCCTCCGCCAACAGCTTCTCAACGTTGCCTCTCAAGCCAAGGTGATGCCCCATCAGCATCTGCATATTTACATAAGGCAAAATGTAATTTAACGGATAGTTACGCAGTACATGGCGATCCGTATCCGGCGGAATATAGACCGGCAAATCCTGTGCAATGTTAGAGCGCACCGCCCGAGTAAGCTTAGGGAGCTGCTTGGTTTCCACGACTGTTGCCGCTTCAGCCTCTCGTTCAGCCTCCATATCCTCCGCCATTTTTTTGCGGGACTCAGGGTCCATCAGCTTATTGGCAATATCCAAACCATCCATAGCATCCTTCGCATAGGCTACCAGACCATCGTACTCAGGACGGATACGGTTTTTAGTAAACTTGCGTGTTAAAGCAGCTCCGCCAACCATGATTGGAATATCAATATTCGCATTTTTCAAATCCTGGGCGGTCAGTACCATTTGTTGGGCCGATTTAACAAGCAAGCCTGATAAGCCAATCAAATCCGCCTTTTCTTCGCGGTATGCTTCAATAATGCGTTCTGGTGGTACTTTTATGCCCAGATTCACGATTTGGTAACCATTGTTGGATAGAATAATCTCTACCAAATTTTTACCAATATCATGGACATCACCTTTAACCGTAGCCAACAAAATCTTTCCTTTTACCGAGGATTCATTTTTCTCCATGAACGGTTCCAAATAGGCTACCGATGCTTTCATCACTTCGGCGCTTTGCAACACCTCCGCAACAATCAACTCATTGTTGTTGAACAGGCGTCCTACCTCTTCCATCCCTTTCATGAGCGGGCCGTTAATGATTTCCAGCGAGGAATATTTCGCGAGTGCCTGCTCCAGATCCGGAATCAGTCCCTCCTTGCTCCCCTCCACTACATAAGAAGCCAAGCGTTCTTCGAGCGAAAGATTGGATACCTTTTCTTTTTTCTCTACTTTCTTGTTACGGAAAGCTGCCACAAAAGCAGATAAAGTATCGTCATTCGTTCTATAAATCAGGTCTTCGGCAAGCTTCCGCTCATGCTCAGGAATCGATGCATAACGTTCAAGCTTCTCCGTGTTTACAATCGCATAGTCCAGACCTGCCTTGGTGCATTCATACAAATAGACAGAATTAAGCACTTCACGGCCCGCTTCCGGCAAACCAAAGGATACGTTACTGATGCCCAGGATGGTATGAACCCCGGGAAGGGCTTCTTTAATGATGCGAATGCCCTCAATCGTCTCCTTTGCTGAACCAATGTATTGCTCATCACCTGTGCCCACTGGAAATACGAGCGTATCAAAAATGAGATCCTCGGCTGCCAGACCGTAACGGTTCACCAGCAGATCATAAGAGCGTTTGGCTACCTCCAGCTTATCCTCACGCGAAATAGCCTGCCCACGTTCATCAATCGTTCCTACTACAACAGCCGCGCCGTATTTATGAATAAGCGGGGCCATTTTCTCAAATTTCTCTTCGCCGTCCTCCAAATTAATGGAGTTAATAATTGCCTTACCTTGCGAATATTGCAGCGCTTTATCAATGACGCCGATATCCGTAGTATCAATTACCAAAGGTACTTTTACCTTGTTTACAACCAACTTCAAAAATGCTTCCATATCCGTCATCTCATCGCGGTCCGGGTCCTGTACACAAATATCAATGACATGTGCCCCACTTTTTACCTGAGCACGAGCAATTTCAGATGCCTCTTCATATTTGCCTTCCACGATCAAACGCTTGAATTTGCGGGAGCCCAGAACATTCGTTCGCTCACCAACCATATATGGACGATTATCCTGTTCAATATATACAGGCTCAATGCCGGACACGGCAGGGGGATGATGACCCACCAGCGGACGTGGCTCAAATTGCGCCATCCGTTCACTCATAACCCGAATATGCTCAGGCGTGGTACCGCAGCATCCCCCTGCAATATTGAGCCAACCCTTTTCAGCGAATGCAGCCATTTTACGTGCTAATGAATCAGGTGATTCATGGTATTGACCATTTTCGTCGGGCAAGCCGGCATTTGGATAACAGCTAATAGCTGCAGAGGACATTTCGGAAAGAGAACGAATATGATCCCGCATAAACTCTGGACCTGTTGCACAATTCAGACCAATCGACACCGGATACAAGTGTTCTAGCGATATACAAAAGGATTCGATATTTTGCCCGGCCAACGTCGTGCCCATAGGCTCAATCGTGCCTGAAATCATTAGTGGAAGTTCAATACCCGTTTGCTCAAAAGCCTGGCGGATTCCGATGCTTCCTGCTTTGACATTAAGCGTATCCTGTGACGTCTCCAGCAGCAGTGCATCCACGCCGCCTTCAATAAGCGCCAAGGCCTGCTCCTGATAACTCTCAATCAGTTCCGCAAACGTAACACCACCCGTTACAGACAAGGTCTTCGTCGTCGGTCCCATTGCTCCTACAACAAAACGGGGCTTGTCCGCAGAGTTGAACTTATCCACCGCGTTACGTGCCAGCTTGGCCGCAACCAGATTAATCTCACGGGCACGTTCTGGTATATCATAATCCGCCAAAACGACAGATGTAGCTCCAAATGTGTTCGTTTCAATCAGGTCTGCCCCAGCCTCCAAGTATGCTTCATGGATGCCCTGAATAACGTCCGGTCTTGTTAAGACCAGCATCTCGTTGCAGCCCTCCAGCTCTTCCCCACCAAAATCATCGGGGGAAAGGTCCTCCTGCTGAATCATCGTGCCCATGGCTCCGTCAAGAAGAAGTATTCGTTGTTGTAACGCTTCCTGCAAGCTAATTTTGTCCAAAATCTCTTCCCCCCCGCAAAACGTTAAATCCTAGTTTAGCAGAAACCGTATCATTTAGATAGATTGGAGTAAAGACATACGTTTTATACAGCCTGCTCTTTGCAATAGCTGCTCTTGTAAATCTATTTTATAATTTGAAGTATTAAAAAGAATACTTAATTGCGTATTTTTTTAGCTAGGGTCATGTTTAGCATAAATGTTGTAATCCTGTATTGTGCAACGATTCAAGACATGATATCCTGAATACAACATTAAACCAAGTGGAAAAGAGGGATAAACTCATGGCTGAAATCTTAATTCGCAATACCAATGAACGAATTAACGGTGAAGATCAGGTTCGTGAATTTTTGGAAAGCCACGAAGTATTATATGAACATTGGGATGTTTCCAAGCTGACCGGGGAACTGCAAGAAAATTTTTTACTGACAGATGAGCAAAAAGCCGCTGTTCTCAAAACCTTTGATCCTGAAATCAAGGATTTGGCTGCCCGCCGCGGATATAAAATATGGGACGTTATCACCTTATCCGAAGCAACACCGAATCTGGACGAGCTTCTAGCCAAATTTGAGCAAATTCACACCCATACCGAGGATGAAATCCGTGCGATCGTGGCTGGTAAAGGTATTTTTATCATTAAAGGTCCTGAAGAGATTGGCTATTTCAATGTAGAGCTTTCACCAGGGGACGTTATTTCCGTGCCTGAAAATATCCCTCATTTCTTCACCTTAATGGAAAATCAGAAGATCGTCGCCATCCGCTTGTTCATCGAAGAAAATGGGTGGATTGCCGAACCTTTTGAAGATCCGTCATTTATTAAAGCATAACGCGAAATTATCCTACCTGAGATAAAGCAACTCCCTCTGCTCAGAGTATACTGAGCAGAGGGAGTTTTTTTTAATACTTGCTTCTATGGAAAAAGCTATGAATTTCTTACTTTAACGATTGAATAATACCGTCCAATTCAGTCAAATGCTTGATTTCGAACTTTGGCTTGATCTCTGTGGTATTCGTTTTGGAATTTCGGTTCAACCATACGGAGTGCACCCCAGCTGCCAAAGCTCCTTGAATATCAGTTGTCAGCTTGTCCCCTACCATTAAAGCATGTTCAGGCTTGATACCAAGAAGCCCTAAAGCATGCTGAAATATAGACGGATCAGGCTTTCCTTTTCCAAACGAACCTGAAATGACAACATGATCAAAAAAAGGAGCTAATTGAGGTACTCCATCCAATTTTTCCTGTTGTAAATCAGGGGAGCCGTTTGTCAACAATAATAGCTTGTAATCTCCTTTTAAATGCTCCAGAATTTCAAATGTTTCTTCATATACATGGGGACGTGCCCGTCTTTCCGCAGCAAATTGGGTGGCCAGCTTTTGTGCAAGCCCCTCATTATCTATCCCCAGTTGCTGAAGACCTCTGCGCCATGACTCCTTGCGATAAACAGGAGCCAGCTGTTCCAACTGACGGAACTCAGGCTGTTCACCTGCCGTAAAATTCGCCCATAACCCTTCAAACGGATTAATGCCGATCATCTGAGTAAAACTAAAGGTCTCATAAGATTCATACAAAGCACGTGCTTCCTTGCGGACTGCTTCCTCCAAAGCCTTCGGATCAACGCCTGCTTCCTGGGAGCCCGCTTGGCATGCTGCGTCAAATGCCTCTTCTACACTACGTTCATCCCACAAAAGCGTATCATCAAGATCAAACATTACCGCCTGAATTGCCATCTGAATTATCCACTCTCTTTCCACGTTATATGTACACCTGTTCTGCGTAGTTACGTCGCACAAGCATTCCGATATGATGTCCCCATATTAAGCAAGTAGCCGCAATGTGTTATATGAAATAACATCATGCGGCCTTACATACAGAGCTACAGATGATATCTGTTATTTCTTCTCAACCTGCACCTGATTGGATAGCGCAAACTTCTCAAGTCGCTCTGCAATGGCATCCGTGTCATAGCGACCCAATGTTTTTGTTAAAATAAAGTTTCCGCCCTTACCTTTTCTTTCAATCGTTACGTAGCCCTTTTCAATCTTAATGGCTTTCATATCCTCTGCCGTCATGGGACGTTCTCTGCCGCCTTTCAGCATATACAGCGAATTCTTCCCGACCTTCAAATAAGGACGACGGATGAAAAAGATAACAGCCAGCATCAAGTACAAGCCGAATATAAGCCAGTCCATACCTCTCATACCGGTTTTGGTCAAAAAGTAACTCATGAGCATGTATAATACGGCAAGGCCAGCCAGCATGATAGGCACAGTAATATTACGGCCACGGAAAATGTCCATTGCAGAACCTGTACCGTTAATGGTTTGCATGCCTTGTTTTTTGCGCGTTTTGTTTAAATGCGCTGTGTTTTTGCGTACTTTTCTTTCAAATGATCGGGCCATCTCTCAATTCCCTTCCCAATTATATTGCACAATACTATAAAACGATTTGCCTAAAAGCTAATCTATATAGATATCGAGAAAGATATCTAAAACAAAAGGCAAATTATGCAGGTTAAGTCGCTTGAGCGACATTAATGCTTCGGCCCGCCATTTCCTTTCGAGGTATCATCGTCCACGAATTCAATCGTTTCAAGCTGTTGCCGGAAATTACGGCGAATGTTACCTAAATAAATTTCCCGAAGATTGGCACGCTCTGTAGTTTCTTCTTCCGATAATCCCTCGGATTTTGCTTTGCGCGCTAATTCGTTAATTCGCTGTACCAAGCTGTCTATATCCAAATTGTGTCCCCTCCATAAATGCAAAGATATAATACACTTTGACATGTAGAAAAGAGCTTGTCAAGGTTCCCACATCACGCCTTTGACAAGCTCTAAAGGTGTATAGATCAGAAGTGCGGAAGCTTAAGCACCTGACCTGCCTGCACTCCCCGATCTTCCAGTCCATTAATCCGCACAATTCCTTCTATATATACCCGTGTATCCATTCGTTCCGGTTTATGTTTGACTGCAATTTGCCATAAGGTATCTCCAGGTTGTACCGTCAGCTTAGTTACCTCTATCTTTGGAACTGAAGGTGCTGCGAAAACTGTCAGTACGCCCGCACCTGCAATCCAAACAACAATCACTAGAATAAGAAGCTTGAGTAAGAGAGTATTGGTAATCATCTGTGCAGTAATCATTGCAAATCCTTTGCTCCCTTTCTTTTGAGTCTCCTGCATCTTATCTAAATTCATCGAAAAAATACTTTGGTATGTGCTATATCTCGTCATTGGCCGGTCCTCCAAACGTTTGTTCTTATGTTTTTTCACAATATAACACGAACATTTGTTTTGTTCAATAGAAAAGAGAACAAAAGTTCGTGAATATTTTTTAGGGATTATTTAGAACTTACGTTTGTACGAACGGAGGTTCTATGCTATAATTTTCCCAAACGTTACTAAATGGGGTTGATACGGTATGTCTAAGATTTCGAGCCGCCAGCAGGCCATTCTTGAATTTATCCGCAATGAAGTGCGTCTAAAGGGCTATCCCCCTTCTGTACGCGAAATAGGCGAGGCGGTCGGACTAGCCTCCAGCTCTACGGTTCACGGTCATTTGGATCGTTTAGAGAAAAAAGGACTTATCCGCCGCGATCCAACGAAACCACGGGCCATTGAGTTACTTGGTCAAGACGAGGCGGATAACAGCAACTTGATTAATTATTCCATTAGTCGTGTTCCTGTTGTTGGCAAAGTAACTGCCGGTCTTCCTATTACGGCGACAGAAAATATTGAAGATTACTTTCCTCTTCCCCAACATTTCGTTGGTGAGGATAAAATATTCATGTTATCTGTTGTAGGCGAAAGTATGATTGAAGCTGGTATTGCTAACGGTGACTATGTAATTGTACGTCAGCAACAGACTGCCGATAACGGTGACATTGTTGTAGCCATGACAGATGAAGATGAGGCAACAGTTAAAACCTTCTACAAAGAAAAAGACCATATCCGGCTTCAACCGGAAAATCCAGCCTTTGAACCGCTTCGCCTGACACACGTCAGCATTTTGGGCAAGGTTGTAGGACTCTTCCGGGACTTCCACTGACTTTTCGCTCTTTCTTCCCCGTTATTCTATCCACTACCTCAAAAACCGGCTGCCTAGGGCAAGCCGGTTTTGTATTGATTTTATGTTCATCTATGTAACTAAGGCTATTCTTCCCTTTTCCGCATGCCATTGGGTTAAACTATTTTATCTGCTATACGTTTTGTCATAAATCTTAGATCTTAGAAGCATAGGTATTAGCTTCTTTTTGCTTTTAATAGATTTATGCTCATACATTACTAGCGCTATTGACATATGTATAAAGAAGACCTAAGCAAAGGAGATATGCCAGATGATCAAAAACAAAGTCAAAACGTATAGGCATCGCATCGGAAAAAACAAATATCTGGTCGTTAAAGTCTTCCAGGCCGCAGCTGCTAAAGCAAGAAGCGGGAATGCCTTGGCAACCAATGCATTGAATATCAAAATTTCCAAACGCAAACGTAAGCATTAAAACAGCTAAGATTCAACCGTACCTTCATTATATTGAAGGGAGGTGATATGATGAGCAGAAGAAATTCTAAGCGCGACTTAAGAAGAAGAAGATTAAACATCCGTTCCAATCAAAGAGCCAATGCACGGGCAAGAGGTAATGCGCTGGCTGTTAATCTGTTTAGCGTAAATGATAGACAACGCAGACGCTAATAGTCATTGTTCAGTAAAAAGCGGGAAGGATTCTTCCTGCTTTTTTTGTGTCACCCTCTCTACTCTGCCACAGGCTTCCTCATGCTACTGTTCAAATATATCGTGCTTGCTCGAAAAAAAATCCCTCAACGCTCAGCGCGCCAAGAGATTCCTTAGTATAGTATCATATTATCGCGTTCCCATTGATGTACTTGGATTCTGTAAAGATCCCTATCCTCGAACAAATAATAGGGATCTGGTCACTTCTTTTCGTCTCCCAAAATGTTATATTATCCCTTCTTTTTCAAAGCGAGCGGCAGTGGCTTAGAACCGATAAAACTTTTCCGCTTCTTGGAAGTCTTTACTGCACTCTTGTTCAGAGTGTTTGATAAAATTCTCGCCAATTTATGATTCATTTTTCTCACCCCCCTTCCAGTAATTCCAAATAGGAAGAATAGTTAAAGCCTGAATAAAAAAAGAGAGAGTTACAAGTGGTGAAAGAAAGAGCAAACCAAGCAAGAAAGAAAGCAATGCATATATCTTTGTCTTATGTCGATTCACTTGCGCATTAAGTTCATCAAAATCTCTTGGGGCATAGCATAAAAAGCTAATGAAAGTAACTATGTTTAAAATTATGAACTGTATTTGATTTAAGGAAATTGTAGGAATCACAGCGAATAAAGAAGAAGATACAATTGCACATAAAGTTAATGACTTTAGGTGAACCCCTCCTGAGAATTTTCTGGCAATTGCAAAAGATAGCATTGCAATAAGCGATTCTCCAAGGTGACCTAGCAGCCACCCCCACAAAATAGTCAATAGTAGTATTGCTACCACATTTATTCGATTACTCAACTCATACTCTAATACCTCAACGGTTCCCGGACCATGAGGATCAGCGTTCTTTATTTCCGTAGCGATATAATTCGATAGCTTCTCTAACATCCTCGTAGTCACCTCTGTCCGACAAAAAGTAGGAGATTCCGAATGTCAACAAAGATAAAAATATACACATAAGTGGATTCCTATCGTATAGCATAACTACCATAAGAATTATAGTAATAAAAGAGAGAATCGATCCCGAGAGTAACATTTTGTTTGTTTTAGTTCCATAGTTTTCTTGTAGCTTAAAATCATGAGGCGGATATGAGATAAATGAGAATCCACCTTTGTAAATTTTCAATAGACCGGCAATCAAATAAGCCGAAATGATTGAGACAATTTGAATGACATACACCGATCCACCAGTATTTTCATTAAGAACATTGTGGTCGATATTAAAAACTAAATTTAGTAGATAAAATAATATAAGTTGAATAGTAATGTAAGCAGAAATACCCGTTCCAGAAATAAATGCTCCCGAGTGTAATTTTAAGCGAATCCCGAATCTCAAAAATAGAAAAAAGAATACATACTGAAGCGGTAAATCTAACTTAGGTGTTTGCAATACAACTCTTATCACATACGAAATTATTGATATACAAACAACAAATAATAGTATTCTATACTTATATTTTAGAAGCGGCATTCTATATAATTTCAAAATTAGAACCAGCATCGCTAAAGCATCGAATATGCCGAGTAAAATATAAAATAAAGCAGATAACAAATGGTACACCATCCTCGCGTTTGTTCTGTTGTTATTGTATATTTTACTAATAGATGTGGCAATGAAATAACCTAGTAAACTGGTAATTTTTGTGCTTGTGTAAGGTGAATATTTTTTTCGATTTACAAAGGACGTATTTCTCTAACATTAAAAGTGTAATTTTTGAGAGAAAAATGTAAAATATTCAAGCATAATATTTCAGCAAGGATTATAAAGAAGCGAAGCTTTACATTTACTGCTGAGAGATCTTATTATCACTAGATGTAACAGTGCTTCCGCACGTATTAGGTTAAGCATAAACATTAAGCAAGCCCATCATCCAGATATACCAAGTATCCAAAAAAGAAAAACACGTTGCAATAACTTTTGAATATGGACCATCAAATACACAATTACATGCTTATCAATATAGAAAGGGTACATTACTGAATAAACTTCCCATAATCGCAGATCAAGGTGTACAAGTTGATTCAAAAGGAATCGTCAAGCAGGTATTGGAAAATATAGATCTGAAGGTGGATGGAATTTTGCGTTAGCGACGTATTTATGGAGTACTTCAATGATTTAATATCTTGAAGCAGACCAGCTACCTTATTAGTTGACAACAATAAAAGACTCGCTTTGAATGAAGTAAATATCCGGTGACTCATCACAGCTAATAGCCAGTACAGTACTTATTTATAATTAACATCAAATAACCCCGGGAGAATCCGGGGCTTTAATAATTCAGAAAGTATTTATTCTCGTACTCAGTCTTTTATGACCAGTTAATCATACTCCGCTTATTTCAACAATTCTTCTGGTGGCTCGGGACTGTGAATCCAAGTTAGACTTGCTGTACTCACAGAAGCGACTGCTAGCGAAGTTAGTAGAACTGCGGCATTATAATACATACCAATCTTCAAATTACTGAATTTACTTTTTTTCATTTTTCACACCTCCTTCTATTAGTGTTAAGCTTTGAGCAAAAAAACTAGCGGCCACCACTGGAAAAGCCATCCACAAATTAAATGCAACCAAAACAACTCCAATAAATTTTAGCAACAGGAAATATCGTTTTGGTATACGTGTTCTTCCCTCTACACGTGACGGCGCATAAAATAAAACCAGTAAAATACTTAATATCGACGTAACAACAATCCAATTATAATTAAAATTCGCGAATGATAAAGCGGTAAGTAAACTTGTAGAAGCAACTATACACACCGCACTACTTTTTAAATGTATTCCTCCTACAACTTGCCGCAGTAAAGAAAAAGATATCATAGCCATCACAGTTTCCTGCACTTTTCCTGTGAAAAAAGAAATACCAATAGTTAAAAAAATGATAGAGACTGTATTAATCACCACTGCTATTCCATATTTTAAAACACTTATAGAGGAAGGATGATTCGGGACAACCGTTTTTATATGTGTTGCAATATCAAGAGCGATGGAGTCAAGGCTTTTTATAATAATCACGCTCCGTTTTAAACGCAAAATATAAAAACATAGCAGATGCCAGCGCTATAAATAAAATACTCAGAAAGAAATCATTGAAGTAAAACATAAATGTACAAGCTGCTAGCAAACCAATTATTAAAACAACCACAAATATATGCTCCCACCTAAAACGCAGGTTTTCATAATTAGCTGTAAATCCTATTTTAAATTTATATAGAAACCACGAAACAGCTAACACCCATGCACTGGTTACTGCTTGTGCCAACGATCCCTCTGCTGAGCTCTGCATTTCTGTTGTTAATGTGCCAAAGAGCATCACTATAATTACCGCCTGGAATAACGTATACAAAAAAGTACCTGTCATAGATATAATAGCTGCCCAAATAATTGGCATCCTTACAACAGTAGTAATCAATAATGTGAACAATACAATGTTTATAGTAGGGGCGAAAAAAGACAATGATATCTCTTCTCTCAACACTAGACTCTGCAAATTCATGATCAGGCCAATAAACAAGGCAGGCCAGACATAATCTAAGGCTCTGATTCTAAAAACAGTAAGCATTAATACAAATGCCGCAAATGTTTCAACATTAGAAAATAGCAAGAACCTAATAGGCTCCCACATAACACATATCCCCTTCATATAATTGGTAACCAGCACACTTTTAATACTACATTTGTTATCAATGCGTGGCAATCCAAATATTATTTATATTTGGATTAAATTGTTTATATGTTAGATAATTTTTTTGCTTCCCGATATAAATCCCTTAATTTAACCCTGCTATAGTTAGAGCTATCTCATCGTTCAGGGCTTAATAGTCTAAATTAAGATGAGCCAGCTATATTAGTTCTCGCGGTTTCAAAGGGAAACTAAGTGTATTCTATCTTTGTGAAGGTAAAGGAAGTTCTAAAGTAAAGTACGAAATATCACGTATCACTCTTAATTTGTCCCATACAATATAGTTATAGTTCTCAAAACAAGTTAAGCCGCTCTAAAGTCCTCGTTGGATTATGTCTTATTTATCTAACGGTCAGTCATGCTGATAGTTGGAAAAGTAAAACCCTTTCAGATGCGATGGGGTTTCCAGATGCTTTTTTTCTCATTTATAACGAATAAAGCACCTGTGAGAATTAGGATAGAACCGATCCAAAACGTTACACTTAAACCGTTTATAGCATAATAATGAGAAGAGCAGCACAATTCCCCACCTTTCCACTGTATTCAAAATATTTCGAAAAATGAGCAAATACCCCGTCCTACTTTGATGGTTGACGGGGCTGTTATTATTTAACGATAAATTCATCCTATTATAAGGTATCAAAAGAAAAAAAGAGGAGGAAATAAGGCAATACCACTTACCACTTATATAGCGACCTAAATGTTAACCTTATGCTCATATCCATTCACTCACTTGAACTCCTCCTTTAGATAGGGTATACAGTATGTGTCATTAAAGATATTGGCAGGGCTAAACGGCAATTTGCAAAAATGTCGGCAGTGCCTAAGAATCTTTATAAAAGAATTAATCTCAAGATGATTACCAGCAAAATGAACAGTGCTAAGACAGCTGCTACCGATGTCCAAACTTTCCCAGCAGTTCTTCCGTAACTTCTTTCTATTTCCCACACACTTAACGCCTCCTTTGTTTCTAGAGTCCCCCACAGGCTATGCGAGCGGATTAACCCCCTAAGTTTGGACACTAACTCTCT
>NZ_ASSB01000056.1:0-12358 GCF_000520755.1 Paenibacillus sp. 1-18 | reverse complement strand
CGCAGCCGTGTATTACGCCCCTACGCCGAATGGCTGCTCGGTGCAGTGCGTGGAGAATATTCCGATACCCGTGCAGCGGCCCGATCCTGGTCGCGTCTGGCTTCAGCGCATGTCAGGCAATCGTCGGCCAAACGAGGGAATCCACGCTGGCTGGGATATGCTTTTACCGTTTCACTTTTGCTGCTGGCTGGGGCGCTCTGGATAGCGTTGCGGTAGCAGCATGACTTACATAAGATAACAGATGATCATCATTTTTACGGTCGGGAGAAGAGAGGGTCGTCAATGGGAACAACCAAACCGACCGGTGTTGTACAGGAAGTACTCGCCCTCGCGCGAGATCATTCACTGTGGAGCCCCGGAGACTGCATTGTGGTTGCTGTATCCGGTGGGCCGGATTCGGTGGCCCTTTTGCACATTTTACATGAAATATCCGTTATACATATGCCTTTGCAGCTCATCTGTGCTCACGTTCATCATGGCTTCAGGCCAGAGGAATCGGATGCGGAGGCTGAAGAGGTAAAGGGCATAGCCCGAAAGCTGAAGCTTCCGTTTGAAATGATTCGGGTGGATGTGCCCGTTTATATGAAGGAAAGCGGGAAAGGTCCACAGGAAGCAGCCCGTGAGCTGCGTTATTCCTTTTTGCATGATATGGCTGCCAAGTGGGGAGCACAGCATATTGCGATGGCCCACCATGGCGATGATCAGGCCGAAACAGTTCTCCTGCACTTGCTGCGCGGCAGCGGTCCAGCGGGTTTGGCGGGTATGCGTCTGGCGCGCACAGAAAAAAATGTGCAACTCATTCGCCCGTTGCTGCGTATGTACAAAGCTGACCTGATTGAGTTCTGCAGGTTTTATGGCCTTTCCTATGTGACGGACAGCACCAATTTAACCTCCAAATACCGTCGTAACGCCATTCGCATGGATGTGCTTCCTTTTTTGGGGCAATATAATGAGCAACTGACATCATCCCTCAACCGGCTGGCCGAAACGATGGCTGAAGAAAATGACTTTGTGGAGGCATCAACGCTGTCGGTATATGAGGAATTGGTACGCTTGGATAACGGGAGGTACATGTTTTCCATTGCTTCCTATCGCAAGCTACCCGTTGCTTTACAACGGAGGTTGATTAAACTAATATTAAATTATCTGCCTTCGGACAGTGAAAATTTAGATTTTCGTAAAATTGAGACCGTTCGACTGAAACTTCTTCAGGAACAACCGTCCACGTGGAGCTTGGACTTGGGTGGCGGTGCGGTTGGAGTCCGCGAATATGACCAAGCGGGTTTGTTTGACCGAACGCGAGGATTTATGAGCGAATGGTGTTATGGACTAGACGTATTGCCTATGTCTGGCGAGCTTGAATTGCCTGAGGCGGGTGGTGTGCTTCGGTGGCGAAGAACCTCCTATTCGGATGGACTCTATCCTGCGAATGAGGAGGAGGCATGGTTTGACGCGGATGAATTGAGTTTGCCGTTGACCATACGCTCACGATTACCTGGAGATGCCATGCATGTCATGGGATTAAACGGAAGAAAAAAGGTTAAGGATATTTTCATTGATGGAAAAATTCCTCCTTCACTTCGTTCCGTTATTCCCATCGTATGTGACCATTCTGGAGCTATTCTCTGGATTCCGGGCGTGCGGCGTTCTGTACATGCCGCAGTGCAAAAGCACACGTCTTCGGTTATATACATGTCATGGCAAAGACTGGAGAGTCCGGGGCACCGATAATCGCACAGGAACGGCTTTCATAGTATAAACTTAGGAGGTTTACACCGTTGCAGAATGATATTCAGGAAGTATTAATCAGCGAAGAAGAACTTCAGAGTAAAATTCAGGAATTGGGCGCACAGCTCAGCGTAAAATATGAAGGAAAGAATCCATTGGTGATTTGCGTGCTGAAGGGCGCGTTTATCTTTATGGCTGATTTGGTTAAATCCATTACAGTGCCGCTGGAGCTTGATTTCATGGCTGTATCAAGTTATGGAGTATCCACGAAGTCCTCGGGAGTTGTTAAAATCATTAAAGATTTGGACGCATCCGTTGAAGGACGCGACGTTCTGATTGTCGAAGATATTATCGACAGCGGCCTGACGCTGACGCATATGATTGAACTGCTTAAGAACCGTAATGCCAATTCGGTATGTGTCGTAACCTTGTTTGACAAGCCTGCACGCCGGACTGTTAATCTTCAAGCAGATTATACCGGATTTACGCTTCCGGATGCCTTTGTTGTCGGCTATGGTCTGGATTATGCCGAGCACTACCGGAACCTCCCATACATAGGGATTTTGAAGCCGGAAATCTACACCAGCTAATTCTCAGCCTCCAGTCCTAAGACTAAATAAGGCCCTTTGTTGAGAAGGACTTACAGGCTATGGTAAAATAACTTAAGTGTCTCGAGAGGAGGTAGGGGATGAATCGGTTCATCCGGAATTCTGGTTTTTATTTGATTCTTTTTTTAGTTGTGGTGGGTATCGTTCAATTTGTTAGCAACAGTAACGAAGCCTCCGATCTCCCTAGATATGACCAATTACGGCAAGAGGTTAAAGCTAATAACATCTCTAAAGTAACGGTCCAATTTGACGGTTACGCCTATCTTGTAACCGGTGCATATAAGAAGCAGCCGGCTGATGCTAAATCCATTAATTTTTCCGTGTATGTTCCGCCAACGGATCAAGCACTAAGTGAACTGGTTAATGCCAGCGAAACGAACGGGTTTGAATACGTACAGAAGAAAATGGAAGGCGAAAGCATCTGGTTGACGTTTTTGACTTCTATTATTCCTTTGGTGATCATGTTCCTGCTGTTCTTCTTCCTGTTTAATCAGGCACAGGGCGGCGGCGGTAAAGTTATGAACTTTGGTAAGAGCAAAGCCCGTCTTTATAACGAAGAGAAGAAGAAGGTTACCTTCGAGGACGTGGCAGGGGCTGACGAAGAGAAGCAGGAGCTTGTCGAAGTCGTAGAATTCTTGAAGGACCCGCGTAAGTTCGCTGCTGTGGGCGCTCGTATTCCAAAGGGTGTACTGTTAGTGGGCCCTCCGGGAACAGGTAAGACACTCTTGGCCAGAGCCGTTGCAGGCGAGGCAGGTGTACCGTTTTTCAGCATTTCGGGTTCTGATTTTGTAGAAATGTTCGTCGGTGTCGGTGCTTCCCGTGTTCGCGACTTGTTTGAAAATGCGAAGAAGAACGCACCATGTATCATTTTCATTGATGAGATTGATGCGGTTGGACGTCAACGTGGCGCTGGATTGGGTGGCGGACACGATGAACGTGAGCAAACGCTCAACCAATTGCTCGTAGAGATGGATGGATTCGGCGCAAACGAAGGTATCATTATCGTAGCCGCTACAAACCGTCCAGATATTCTCGACCCGGCATTGCTTCGTCCGGGACGTTTTGACCGTCAAATCACGGTAGACCGTCCAGATGTTAAAGGCCGCGAAGCTGTATTGCATGTACACGCACGCAACAAGCCATTGACGAAGGATGTTAAATTGGATGTAATCGCCAAACGTACAACAGGATTTACAGGCGCTGATCTGGAAAACCTGTTGAACGAAGCTGCCTTGCTGGCAGCCCGTCGTAACCGCAGAGATATTTCTATGCGAGAAGTAGATGAAGCCATCGACCGTGTCATCGTAGGTACAGAAAAACGCAGCCGCGTAATCAGTGACCGCGAGAAACGAATTGTTGCTTACCATGAAGCAGGCCATACGATTATCGGCTACTTCCTGGAAAACGCAGACATGGTTCACAAGGTAACGATTATTCCACGTGGACGTGCAGGCGGGTATGTCATCATGCTTCCGAAGGAAGATCGCATGCTGACAACCAAGCAGGAATTGCTGGATAAAATCACCGGTTTGTTGGGCGGACGTGTATCCGAGGAGCTGTTTATCGGCGAAATCGGTACGGGTGCCTACAGTGATTTCCAGCAAGCAACAAGCATCGCACGCAGCATGATTGTGGAATACGGTATGAGTGAGAAGCTCGGTCCAATGCAGTTCGGTACTTCACAAGGTCAGGTCTTCCTTGGACGGGATATCGGTCATGAGCAGAACTACAGTGATCAGATCGCTTATCAGATTGACCAAGAGATGAATCGCTTCATCACTGACTCTTATGAACGTGCTAAAGAGCTCCTGACCAAGCATTCCAAAGAGGTTCATCTGATCGCTCAAACCCTGCTGAAAGAAGAAACCTTGGAGCTTGAACAAATTAAACGTTTGATCGAGACAGGTTCTTTGGACGGCAGCACGAATGAGGGTGAAGGAACACCGGAAATCGGTGAGCCTGTGATTGATAACATTGGGGACGTTCGTGTACGTATTCAAGGCAAGGATGACGAGCCTAAGAATACAACGGATCAACCGAATGATATCCCTAACCTGCAGAAGCCAGAAGATGATAACAATTCAGGCAACTCCGGTGGCACTCCGCCGACAACAACCTGATCGTTGAATGAGTGTATATAAAAGCTCCGGGAAACCAGTAACTTTTGGTTTTCCGGAGCTTTTTAAAATATGGGAAATTGTTACTGATGTGATTTGACAGAACCGAGGAACGTTGTGTACATTTATTGTTAAATAAACGGCTATCGTGTTCTTAGTATAAACAAGCCAACAGCCGCTCAAATTGACTTAGACTTATTATCCTTTTGAACATATACCGTGAGCGCATACTGTACAACCTATGGTGTGCGCTATTCTCTGTGAAATCAGGTGAAGGCATGATTCCAAGATATCTAGTTGATTTTGATGTAGCGGAATTGACTAAATTGGAAGCCGACGTGTTAATTATCGGCTCAGGTATTGCAGGCTTATATACGGCGATTAAGGCCGCGGAGGATCGGAACGTGTTGCTGATCACCAAAAAGGCTTTGATGGAGAGCAACACACGTTATGCACAAGGCGGCATCGCAGCTGTCACATCGGACGAGGATACACCTGCTTCTCATATGCAGGATACTCTGATTGCTGGTGCAGGCTTGTGTGAACCGGAGGCAGTCAGGACGCTTGTACATGAAGGTCCAGGTGGTATACAGGAGCTAATACGTTTAGGGACGGCCTTTGACCGGGAGAATGGTGAACTTGCGCTAACACAGGAAGGTGCACACAGTCATCGGCGCATCCTGCATGCGAACGGAGATGCTACCGGATATGAGGTTGTCCGTGCGCTGTCAAAGCAGGTTGCTGCTCATCCCGCTATCGAAGTGTGGGAAGAATGTATGGTCATCGACCTGCTGACGGAGCATGGCGAATGTATCGGAGCTCTCATCCAAAGGCCGGAGGGCGAAAGATTGTACGTAACTGCCAACGCAACGATTTTATGCTCGGGAGGAAGCGGGCAGTTATTCCGTTATACAACCAACCCGGATATTGCAACCGGTGATGGTATCGCTATGGCATATCGTGCAGGAGCGATTGTGCGGGATATGGAGTTCGTACAATTTCATCCGACGGCGTTATGCTATCCGGGTGCTCCGAGGTTTCTGATTTCCGAAGCCGTACGGGGAGAAGGTGCTGTGCTGCGCAATATCCATGGAGAACGGTTCATGGAGCAGTATGATTCCCGGCAAGAGCTTGCGCCTAGAGATATCGTAGCCCGTGCTATCGTTCATGAAATGGAACGTACCCAAGCTGCATTTGTATACCTAGATATTACACATGAACCGCCTGAGCGGATTAAGCAACGTTTTCCAACAATTTATCGGACGTGCCTGTCTTATGGCCTGGATATGACCACAGACTGGATTCCGATTGCGCCTGCTGCGCATTATATGATGGGTGGCATTCAGACCAATTTGTATGGGGAAAGCTCTATTGCTCGTTTGTACGCCTGTGGGGAGGTTTCTTCCACAGGGGTTCACGGAGCTAATCGTTTGGCGAGTAATTCGTTATCTGAAGCTATCGTATTCGGCAGCAGAATTATTGAACGGCTGCATTCTTTGCCACCGCTTGCCGGTCATACGTTATTAGCTTACAGCGATAACCGTGCAGAGCTCCTGGCTTCATCTGTCGTAGAGAAGCGGCACAAGCTGCAAGAAACAATGGTTCGTTATGCTGGAGTGCGTCGGCACGGGGAAGGGCTGCAAGTGGCATTAGATGAGCTGCACGCACAACTGCCCGTTTTTAAGGCTGTAATCGCCAGCCGGGAAGAGATCGAATTTGCCAATTTGCTCACTTGTGCTTTGTTAGTCGCAGACGGTGCCTTGCTGCGCGAGGAGAGCCGAGGAGCGCATTATCGCGAGGATTTCCCTAAGACAGATGATAGCATATGGCAGAAGCATGTTCAGCAGCGACGCGAGCAAGGCATAACGGAGGAGGGTGTTCATGACATCTAACAGCGAGCATTATGGAGAGTTTAGCGGATATCAGGAAGAGTTGTTGGCACAGATTCGCAGCTGGCTGCGTGAGGATACGGGTTCCGGCGATGTAACCACACGCTGGACGATTGAGCCGGGTCACCAGTCAAAGGCTGTAATACATGCCAAGGAGCCTGGCATTGTTGCGGGTTTACCTGTGGCTGAACTTGTATTTCAGGTAGTCGATCCTTCCTTGTCATTCACTCCATTGGTGACCGATGGACAGGCGATCAAAAAGGGGAGCATTCTGGCAGAAGTGAATGGGAGTACCCATGCAATTTTGACCGGAGAGCGACTGGCACTCAATTTGCTTCAACGGATGTCCGGCATTGCAACGCGGACTCAATCTTTTGTAGATCAATTGCACGGGCTTGCCACCCGCTTGGTGGACACACGCAAAACAACACCAGGACATCGACTGCTGGAGAAATACGCTGTTCGTGTGGGCGGCGGTTCCAATCATCGCTTTGGCCTGTACGACGCTGTTATGATTAAGGATAATCATATTAAGGGCGCAGGCGGGATTGCACAGGCAGTAAGTCGAGCACGTGCTCATATACCGCACACCATGACCATTGAGGTTGAGACAGAGAACATGAAGCAAGTTCAGGAAGCTCTGGATGCCGGGGCGGATATTATTATGCTGGATAACATGTCCGTTCAGGATATGAAGGAGGCAGTTCGTTTCATTCGTGAACGGGCTCCACATGTCAAAACGGAAGCCTCAGGCAATGTATCGCTGGATACCGTACGTGCGATGGCTGAGAGCGGTGTAGATGTGATTTCTGTAGGCAGGCTGACATATTCCTTTCATAACCTGGATATCAGCCTTGACCTTAACGCGAAGAAAGTTAGGTGACACCCATTGATTCTTGTAGTGGATGTAGGGAATACCAATATTGTTCTGGGGATGTACGAGGGGACCGAACTGCTGCATCATTACCGGATTAGTACCTCCAGACAGGCAACCGCAGATGAATACGGCGTACTTATACATAATCTTTTTAGTATGGGTGGCGTGTTAAAGGATGATATTCAAGGGGTTATTATTTCCTCTGTTGTTCCGCCGTTGGTTCGTGTATTGGAGGACATGTGTGATAAATACATAGGCAGAACACCGTTAATCGTCGGACCGGGAATCAAGACCGGTCTTAACCTGCGTTATGAAAATCCGCGTGAAGTAGGGGCAGACCGGATCGTGAATGCAGTTGCTGCGGTCGAGCGGTTCGGCGGGCCACTGGTTGTGGTGGATTTTGGAACAGCAACGACGTTTGATTGTATTGATGACAAGGGAAACTACTTGGGCGGAGTGATTGTGCCGGGTATTGGAATTTCGACGGAGGCATTGTATCAACGGGCTTCCAAGCTGCCCCGCATCGAGCTGGAGAAGCCCAAGAAGGTTATTGGTCGTAATACGATTCATGCTATGCAAGCCGGGATTATTTTCGGTTACGCGGGCCAAGTGGATGGTATTGTGAAGCGCATAAAGGAAGAAATGCAGGCAGAGCCTACGGTTATTGCTACCGGAGGACTTGCTGAGCTCATCGCATCTGAGACACAGAGCATTCAGAAGGTATTGCCGATGCTGACGCTCGAAGGCTTGCGCATCATTTACCAACGCAACGCTGAATAAAAAAGTGGATATAGAGCTGCCGCTGAGGCCAGCCGATGATCTTATCGGTTTGGATTAGCGGCGTTTTTCGTCTATACTGAAATATGTTACGTTTTTGAACGATTCGCGTGATCTGTCAATACAGGTTGTTTATATAGCAGGAAATCATGCTTTAATTAGCGCAAACACGAACAAAAAAATAAGCAGCGCAGCTGCCTTGGAGCATAGGGAGGATATCAATATGGAAAAGAAACAGGATCGGCTTATTCGTGGAACAGCCATGGATGGAAGGGTTAGAGCTTTTGCTGTTCGTACAACACAGTTGGTGGAGGAATTGCGGAGAAGACATGATACTTATCCTACCGCTACCGCTGCTTTGGGACGTACGCTCACAGCGGGTGCCATTATGGGCTCTATGCTAAAAGGCAAAGAGCGACTGACCATCCAAGTTAAAGGTAACGGGCCGATTGGGCAAATCATCGTGGATGCCAATGCGGCAGGTGAGGTGCGAGGCTATGTTGCCGAACCGCATGTGCATTTGCCGAGCAACAGCATGGGCAAGCTGGATGTAGCAGGTGCCGTAGGTACAGAAGGCTTTATTCATATCATCAAGGATTTGGGATTAAAAGAGCCTTATCGCGGTAGTATTCCGATTATTTCCGGTGAATTGGGTGAGGACTTTACCTATTATTTTGCCAAATCGGAGCAGACACCATCGGCGGTGGGCTTGGGCGTGTTGGTGGATACCGATAACTCCGTTATTGTGGCAGGCGGATTCATTATTCAGTTGCTTCCCGGCTTGAATGATGACGAAATTACAGCCATTGAAAATGCGGTCGGCTCACTTCCACCGGTTACAGCTCTGCTCGATCAAGGACTGGAGCTTGATGAAATGCTGCGCTGGATGCTGCCGGATGTTCGGGTTCTCGACGAGACGGATATTCATTTTCAATGTGAATGCACACGGGAACGTGTAGAAAAAACATTGGTCAGCTTGGGAGAAAGCGAATTGACACAATTGATTGAGGAAGAAGGACAGGCCGAAGTTGTGTGCCACTTCTGTAATGAGGCTTATCAGTTTAACAAGGACGATTTGCAAAATCTGTTAGATCAGGCCAAAGCCTAACCGGATAGGCGGTGCGAGAGATGACTACACGGGAGAAAGGATTATGGGCAGCTGTCATTATCCTGACCGTTAGCATCACCGCCTTGGGTGGTCTGATCATGCTTCGGGGGCTGGTAAAGCCGGGTGATATAAGCAAGGATGACGGCGATCATACTGTGGCGGAGATCGGTCAGGAGGGCATATCGGAGGAACAGTGGGTTGCAGAACTGAAGAAGCGATACGGAGCCAATACGCTGTTGCAAATGTTGAATCGTAAAGTCGTGCAAGTTGAAACCAAGCGCCTTGGTATTAAGGTCACCCAAGAGGATCTACAGCAGGTGCTGGAGCAGGACAGTCAAGGATATGCTTCATCTCAAGCCTATTTTGAGGAAATGCAGCAGCAGCTTGGTCTAGGTCCGGTTGATTTGCGGAATGAAGCGGAATACCGGATTGGCTTGGAGAAAATAGCCACGCAGGGTATTCAAATTCAGGAAGCGGAGATTGATGAGTATTGGAAGCAGCATCCCGAGCAATTTGCTGCGGGCAAGCAGATCAAACTGGCAGCCCTTTATGTGTCTAAAGCCGAGGAAGCAGAGGCGTTACTCGAACGGGTCAAACAAGGGGAAAGATTTGATGCACTGGTTCAAGAGCTTTCAGGTCAGCCCTTTGGGAAAAATACTAGCGGACAGCTGGGGTGGGTGGATGAGTATGATCCATTTCAACCGGAGACGATTATGAAGGCAGCGAGAGAGCTAAGCTCTGGGGATGTTGCCGGTCCCATCTCTGTTGACGATGGTTATGCCGTGATCTACGTACAGGATATCCGCCTGAAAGCTTCTCCAGACAAGCAACAGATTCGGCAGCAAATCGGTCGATCTCTTGCGCTTGCCCAGGCGGCTCCTTTGGAAGAGATTGAGAAAAGCCTGCGCGATAAGTACGGAGCGCGTATTTTATCCGATAAAGATAGGCCGTCTGCTTCTCTATGAGCATGGCAAGACGTTCTGGGATTGAGGAAGCACGGTGCTAAAGGGCGGATCAGCAGCATCGTGTTTTTATCGCTTGTATTGACATTGGAATTGAAGATTGTTATGATTAGCGTATAAAACCCACTATTTTTATCGGAAATTAAATGAGCAGCATAAAGCAAGAATGATCTACAAATATGATTTCGTTTTTTTTAATATAACATCACAGTCAGGGAGGAACTTATTATGGCTAAAGTCGTTAATAACATTACCGAACTTATTGGGGAAACTCCCCTTGTTCGCCTGAATCGGATCGTACCGGAAGATAGCGCTGAAATTTATTTGAAGCTGGAATATCAAAACCCCGGCTCCAGTGTAAAAGACCGTATTGCCATTAGTATGGTAGAGGAAGCTGAACGTGAAGGGCTGCTTAAACCAGGTGGTACAATTATTGAAGCGACTAGCGGTAATACAGGAATCGGTTTAGCTATGGTTGCTGCTGCGAAGGGCTATAAGGCAGTAATCGTTATGCCAGAAACGATGAGTATAGAACGCCGTAACCTGCTGCGTGCTTACGGAGCTGATCTTGTGTTGACACCTGGATCGGAAGGTATGAACGGTTCTGTTAAGAAAATGGAAGAGCTGCTGAGTGAAAATCCGGATTATTTTGCTGCAGAGCAGTTCAAAAATAAAGCTAATATCAAAATTCATCGTGAAACGACGGGTCCTGAGATTGTTGAAGCGATTCGCTCCATCGGCGGATCTCTGGATGCTTTTGTAGCAGGCGTGGGTACGGGCGGAACTATCTCTGGCGCCGGAGAAGTGCTCAAGAAGGAATTCCCGGAAATTAAAATTGTCGCTGTAGAGCCGGCTTCTTCTCCATTATTAGCTGGCGGTAAGCCAGGGCCTCACAAAATTCAGGGACTGGGTGCCAACTTTATTCCTGAAATTTTGAACCGTGACATCTATGATGAGATTATTCATGTAGAAAACGATGAAGCTTTTGAGGTAGCGCGTAAAGTAGCCAAGGAAGAAGGTATTTTGTCGGGTATTTCCTCTGGTGCGGCTGTTCACGCGGCTTTGAAGCTGGCTAAGCAATTGGGCAAGGGTAAACGAATTGTTGTCATTATTCCAAGTAATGGCGAACGTTATCTGAGTACACCACTATACAATTTCGAGCTGTAATTACGCCGCATTTGTGTATACTATATGTAAGTAATCCCTCATTTCCCTGTTGTCAGGGGGTGGGGGTTTCTTTTTAAGGAGAGAATACAGACTTTTCGCTAAGGAATGGAAGGGGAAGCGCACACAGATGAAATCGACAGCTAGAGTGACGGCCGCACAGTGGCAGGTTTGGCAGGAGGAGGGTTGGAGTATACTTCCTTATATTGCTGAGTATCAGTTACCCGTGGGAGGGTTACCGTTATCATGGCGCAAGGCGTGGGAGGATTCATCGCCATATGCCTTTTTGCTGGAGAGCGGTAAAGGCGGGAGATACACCTATTTGGGCTTAAATCCGGTTGCCTTATTGGAGGGCAAGGGAGAACATGCAGTTTGGACGGATCTACAAAATGGGGAGCATGGTGATATATATGGTCAACCTTTGACCATTATGAACGACTGGATTGCCCCCTACCGTGCGCCGCGTGTACCTGGCCTGCCTTTTTTCACTGGAGGATTTGCGGGTTATCTGGGCTACGATGTAGCTCGCTCGCTGGAGCGTTTGCCCATTCAGGCTGCAGATGATACAGACATACCTGATTATGTATGGATGCGAGTAAATGAGCTGTGGATTTATGATCACGAAAAATCGTGCATATATTGCGCTGTTCATGCTGCGCTGGCTGAGCCCAAAAACATACTTTCCGAGCTTTATGCGGAAGCTGCCCGGCGGGCAGAACGGATGTTGATTCAGTGGAAGAAAATCATGGATGGCGGAGAGACTGATCCAGCGTATCCTCGGCGCTGTACAAGGCTTGCCGAAGCCGAGTCGTTGACTGTTCATCATGAATCTGAAGGTTGGGAAGCAGCATTCGACCAGACCGATTTTGAGCATGCTGTGAAACGTGTACAAGAATATATCGCACAGGGTGACGTATTTCAGGTAAACCTGTCGATTCGCCAGCAACGTACGCTTGCAGCCCGCCCAGAGGATATATATGAATGGCTGCGTCTGCTGAACCCTTCCCCTTATATGGGGATGCTGCGTATGCCGGATTTACAGATCGTCAGTGGCTCGCCGGAGCTGCTGGTGAAGCTGGAGGATGGACGTGTCAGCGCACGACCTATTGCAGGCACGAGAAGAAGGGG
>NZ_ASSB01000055.1:0-589 GCF_000520755.1 Paenibacillus sp. 1-18 | reverse complement strand
TTTACTATATCTTTCAAAGCATATGATAACTTCGATGATTTAAAACAATTGTCCGCTGTAGAATTTGACGATATGAAACAAGATATCGAAGGACTGATTGAATTAAACTTTTATGGTAATAAATACGGTCTTTTCTTTGAAGATTGTCCATTTGGCCAAGAGCGACTAATTAGATGGTTTACTGATTTGTTAGAGATTGCAAAAAAAATAAAAGAGCATAATTATGTTGCATATCGAATTCCTGACAGCCCCAATATATGGATTGAATTTATTGTATAAGAAAATGAAGTAATTATAGGTTTAGTGGAGGATATTGATAGGGAAACAATTCTAGATCTATTTATTTATGAACCATTAAAGGATTTCAAGTACTCGAGTTGGAATAATGTTCGTATTCAATCACCTTGTCTTTCCGAAGAAATCAAAAGAAATTCAAGGAAATTTCTGGATTTTATAGAGGTGCTTAATCCCCAATTACTAAAAAGCAAACATATTAGAAATTAGAACTTTTATTACAGGAGATGAATTTGTAGAATCGTCTTTGAAGAACTGATATATTCTGCTTGATTCTATACTCGCAGAATATAAT
>NZ_ASSB01000054.1:0-1679 GCF_000520755.1 Paenibacillus sp. 1-18 | reverse complement strand
ACATCGAATAGATGATATAACAGAATTGATGGCGAAGTCGGGATTAAGTCGGAATTCAATCAACAAGCTGTATAGGGAAACGAATATGGAAACAACAAAGCTGGAAACCTTGTTCAAGCTATGCGATACATTTAACTGTAAATTATCTGATTTGATTGAATATCTACCTGGAGATAATCAATAGTGAGGGCACTGAATCCGTCGTATAACATAATATTCAAGCAGCGGGCTCCTTCGGAGCCTTGGTCTGCGGATGGATTTCGGGGAGGAATTTCAGCAGACAACCCCTTCGGGGTTCATGAATACAGAAACGTTATACGCCATGTTTCTAAAGAATTAATAAAGGAGATTGTGATATGATTTGGAACTCCCACATTTGGAAAGCGGAATTAATTAAGGAATTGAGAAATTTCAAAAAATATCTCAAACAAATAAAATTCTCAAAATATGATACTGAACACTTTGTAATGGGGCTTGAGAAGTTTCATTTTCTTTGCAGTTTTATTATTAGAAAACTTGTTGAAAATGGAAAGTTAAGTGATGAATTACTTTCTAAAAATTACAAGTGTGGAAAATATCAAAGAATACAAAATGAGAAAAAAATAGATTTGCTAAATCTTATTGATTACGGTGAATTCTACGATTTAATGAATTGTTTAAACAGTTCACTTACAATTAAACAAATGTGCAATTCATTTATACATAGTTTTATTTTCTTTCCAACGTTTGATGAAGAAAATGGAATGGAGTATACTGGAGTATTTATAAATTCTGAGGTATGGCTATCTTTGTTTGAAATATAAAGGAGATGCAGCACTCTTAAGTGGATTCCTAGATGAAGATGTTTTCTCATCAGATGACTATATAGATGCAGCAATTAGTTTTATTGAAATCTTAAGTCCAAATTCAAAGAATATTTATACCCCATATCATATTAGACTCTTTAAACAAACCAGTTTTATTGAATACAATGGAGAATACTAAAAATAGACTGTAGGAAATTCGAAGAAGGCATCCACATAATATTCAAGCTGCGTCTCCGTTGGAGCCTGGGTCTGCGAGAAGCATTTCAGCAGACAACCCCTTTGGGATTCATGAATACAGAAACGTTATGTGAAACTGCTTAAAGATGGAGGAATACCAGATGTTTTTGAATTCTCATGTCTTTGAGTTAGCCCAAAAATTAAATACAGAAGAGATTCATAAGCAATGGACAGGCTTAAGAAGAAATTCTGTATTCTATGGCTTGGTCTGCTATATTAACAATTCAATTTCTTTATGTCTAAGTGATAATTATACAAGTTCAATATTGTTTTTAAGAAGAGCACGTAAAGAAATCATTAATATTGAAACCAATTCAAATAAGATTCAAGATCAATATGGAGATAAATATATTAAACTCTGTAATAATTATTTGAATGAGTTAGAGACATTTATAAAAGATAATCATTTAGTATCTGATGAAGATTTTGATTTTATTTTAAATAGAAAATAGTAAATATCGGTTTAAAAGAGTTTTCGAAGAAGCGTCGCATAACATAAAATGGTGGATCATTATATAAATATTATTATGATTCATTTGATTGTGAGCTAGTTGTCTGTAGACCCAAGCTCAATCTCGCTTTACATCTGACAGTAGAAGAATGGATTGTCAACAGTAAATCAAACAACTTTTTTAA
>NZ_ASSB01000053.1:0-10134 GCF_000520755.1 Paenibacillus sp. 1-18 | reverse complement strand
ATTTAGATTGGGTAAAAGAGACGGACGAGGATACCCTGCATTGGATCGAGTTGTATCAAGATTGGGCGCAAGCTAACATTGTCGCAAATAAGCTTTTATCTGGAGATATAAGTGTGCTACATGATTATGTTGAATATATTGGTGCACCATCAGATACATCTGAACAAGATAAGGTTGCCCAACTGTTGAACATTATGATGGCGGCAAACCGATACGAAATAGAAGTGGATGATGTGCTTTCAAGGTTTAAAAAAGACATTGATGCCTTTACTCAACTCCCATCATCTACTGATATGTACACCCGACAAGTAATACCAGAACAGTTTGCACGATTTGGTTATGAATTGGCTTATTATTGTTTACATCGTGGTATGTTCAGTGATGGCTTTAAATACTTGATGTATTCAATGGTAAAAGCGCATACACTAAATAATGAAACTTATTTTATAAACTGTTTGGGGCTTTTCGTGAAGTTTAGAAAGCATGCAGTTCCTGAGTTCAAGGAAGAGTTTCTAAATCTTATTGAAAGGGTGTGGTTAGATAATGTTGAAAAAAGTAGCTTTTCTAATCATTGCGGCTAGTTTTTTGTTTATTGTTACTGTACCTGTTCAGACGAATAGCCATAATCCAATGATACAAGTGCAAGATCAACAAGGAGGTTCTTAAAAAACTTATTGAAAAGGTGTGGATGAACAATGTTAAAAAAAATGGCACTGTTGATCGTCGCAGCTAGCTTTTTGTTAATTGTTACTGTACCTATTCACTCGCATGGTATAGAGCCTCAAGTACAACATGGAGGATTTTAAACGTAAGCAAAGCAAATCCCCGTTAACCTTAATTGGTCGGCGGGGATCTATCCAATAATGGCTTATGATATTTTTCCTCTAACCGCTTTCTTTTCTCTATTGCACCCTCTAAGGTTGTCGCTGTAGCATACCTCCTTTTGCCTTTTACAGTTATGTTTACCTCGTAGTATTCACGTCCCTTTTTTACCCGTTTATGAACCCCTTTATGCCCTGTCTTACTATCGGACCGCACTTTTTTGGTTAACAGCGGAAGCGGGACTCCGTCCACTGACATCTCCGTTTGCAGAATATTCCGGGCCTTCCGGGCTTGTTCTGGCCGCTGACATCCGCACGAAACCGCCTCGCCCCGACGCAGGGTAGTACCGCTTATCGGTATCTCTTTGCCGCAGTCGCACCGACATAACCAGGTGGCATTGTCGCGCCCTGTGCTCCCAGCTCGTGCAATAACCGTGAGCATTCCGCATCTATTCTCGGTTATATCTATCACGTTAACGGGTGACTTTTTGCGTAAACAACCGCAAGACTTTTTTGTCTTGTATTTAAGCTGTGTAGTGGAAGCAACGGTAGGATTACCACAGTCACAAAGGCAGTCCCACCGGCCATCATCCCGCTTGCCTTTAACCGTCAACATCTCATATTTACCGTCTATTTGTATCATTGGTCATATCCCAAGGCGTCCCGTGCTTACCGTCCGCCGAAAAATTTTATAAGTGCGTCAGCAACACGAATCCACAGCTTCATGAACGATATTTTCACATTAGTAATTTCAAGCTCTGTTTTCAACTGGACAATTCTTAATTGCTGTTTAATTATAGTCATAGATCTCGCTCCTCTACTTATTCGTCCTTTACTGTAATTAAATATACCACAAAAGTTGGATGAACATGCTGTAAACAACAGGGCAGTTGACACTATTCAATTTGAATGGTATTATCTGTATGTAAGTTGTCACTCTCCATGTGAGAGTGTGGATTGAAATGAATATGCTCATATTCAACAAAAAACCATCTGGCTCTAGGGCTGGATGGTTTTTTGTATTTACAGTTAAATAGTGAGCCTGTGGCTGAATGTCATCATTACTACATTAAAGTCAGTACTTCCGTTTCTTCCATCTGACCGCTGTCAGAATAGCGGTGGATTACTAACTCACCTTCGAAGTTTGTAACTTGGTAAGACCGATCATGGTCTCTGGACGTGTACCCAACTATGCTGTCATAAAATCCAATGCTGGTGTTGTCTAATATTCTGGCGATACCATATTCGTGGTAAGTGCTACCATGCTCAAATGCTGAACCCATGTTTAGAGCATTAGAGCAGAGCAATGAATTTGCGGTGTGTATGGATACTGTCGTTTTATACTCCTCGCTGTCCTCAAAATCTAGGTACAGCATAATAGACTTGCCAGCATCTGTATCTAAAATTGGGATTGCGAGCCTTATGGATCTATCGTTTGGACAAAAATACTCGTCCACTATTGGATAGTGTAAATCGTCCCAACCAAAGCTTTCGTCTTCTTCTTCCCCTTTCCAGTATCCTGGTTCGGCTCCGTATGGAATCACCCGCCAGTTGGAACCTGTTTTCTGGTTTACATCGTCCATCAGCAGTTTTGCTGATGCGAGAATAACGTTATCTAATTTTTGAAGCCGTTCATTAATTGCTTCTTTAAGGTTTTTTATTCTAAACATTTATTTCTTCTCCTTTGCCCGGCTCCTTGTTGAGCCTGCGACAGATTATATTACAAATCAGTTCCAAACCTACTTTTTAGCCACAAAGGCCGCCCCTCAAATAAAGCGTCTGGCCGGATCATGTTGCCTCTGTAACCAGGCTCCAATGCTCTAAGACCAGACTTTGTAACGTTTTGCTGCGTGGTGCCTCTTCTTTTGGCTACCCACGCAGCTCCAACGTATTCAAGAGGCGATGTTACTTTTTTTCAACGTAGATTGTATTGCCCATTCCATCATCCCATCCGTTCACATCTTCGCCAGCATCCAAGTCAGCGATGATCTGCGCTTGGTTTTCCAAATCTGGAGGCGTGATTGTGAAAAGTGTTTCCCCGTCTTGTACTACCTCGAATTGATGTAAATCGTGGTCAAAAGCAACTTCTTTTACTTCGTATCCTTTACGTGTCCATGTTTTCATTTTATTTTCTCCTTATGCCCGGCTCCTTGTTGAGCCTGCGGAAGTATTACCTTATCCATATTAGTAACAAGCATCAACCGCCATAAACGCTGCTTTATCTAACGATATGATTCGTTCTTTTCTCATCAACGCAATGCCACTTTGGACAAGGTCGTTAATGTACCCCCAAATCCACTTGTCCCCCCGCGCATAGTTAGTGATTCGTTCTTTTAGGCCAGTTTCGATCATCTTAATCTTACTGTCGATCAAGGCGTCAAAATCATCTTGACTCATCGCTTTTGCTCTCGCGATTTTTTCTGCCGCTGTCTCAACTTTAGGTGTGCGGCTGTTAGCCCATGCTTGACGAAGTGCCTCAGTTAAGTACATTTTAGTGCTTCCTCCAAATTTAGCAGCACCTTCACGAGCGATCATCCAAGCTTTCTTCATTACGTTTTTCATTTCTTGTTTCTCCTCTCGTCTTCATCCGGTTTATCCCGGCTTGTTGGTTTATGTATTGTCCCTTGCTGTGATTTAAATATATCACATTTGGTTGTGTTATACAACCGAACAATATGGGAACAAAAAGTGAATAAATAAGTCACATTAATAGAGGTTGACACTATTATCTCTTAGTGGTAACGATAAGTAGTAGTAATAGGAGGGAATAGTATGGGTAAATATGAAGCATTAACGGACAAGGAACTACTCAAGGAACTAAGTGTTATTAATAAAGAATTAATTCAGCGTTTCGGGAGTTTTAAGGAGGCTTGCCGTCTTGCTGGAGTTGTCTATAAAAGCAAAAACGAAAAACTCTATACAAACGAAGACATTCTCGAAAAAATGAGGGAAATAGCTGGCCCAAGAAGACAGTTGTCGCGGGTGGAGTACGATGAAGCTAATTGCTATCCTAACTCCCAAACAATTATCAGGAGATTTGGCTATTTCTCGCGAGCGTGCGAACTGGCGGGGGGTAGAGTTTCAGAGGAGGAAATTAAAGAGTAATAAAGGCGGGCAAACAAAACAAGAAGTGTTTAGAGAAAGAATCGAAAACGGTCTTTGTCCGTTCTGTTCTCGCCCTTGGATTGATCCGCATGAAAATTTAAAAGGAAGTAAACCAAGTCATTGTTTAAGCTGTCAGGAGGAACTTAAAGCGAAATTCCGTTTGGGGGCAAATATAAAGTTTACCCTTTCGGAATTCGCGCGAATTTTAGGTATGACTCCATCGTCTGTTGGAGGTCGTCTGAAAAGTGGAAAACTACCGCAGTACGATGGCTTCACCGATAGTGGTCGTGGTTATTGGAAACTCGAAACAATAATGCCGTACATTTAAAAACTCCGCCGACCAATGTGGTTAGCGGAGTTAGCCTTAATCCAATTTGAAATACAAATGAGGCCTAAAATCATCAAGGTTTTTTGCATCTTTTATGAAAATAGATTGAGCCGCCGTAGTACCATACGTTAGATAAGTATGTCCGAAATCCTTCATGTTTTTATCTGGTCTATACGCGAAGAACATGGCTAGTCCATTACGTAAATGACGGTTTTCCATATCAATTATACCTGGAAATTCCTTTATAAAATTTTCTACTTGGTGCAATTGCGCCGACCTATCATTAGCGTTAACAAAACGCTCTTGATAAAGTATCCGCATATGTTGTCGGTCTTTTGCCTTATCAGTTCCTGCTACGCTAAATTTAGCAAGGAATCGCTTTATAAGTTGCCCATAAATAAAGTAATATTCCTCATCCCTCGAAATCTTTTCCGCAGGGTTTTCGGATAGTAGGCAATTAATAACACTTTTCGTTGTTTCTCGTATGTCCATTTCCTCTGTAACCATGCTAGGCCTCCTTAAGTAAGTTATTTATTTATTCGCTTGTTGGTTCGTTGTTTCCTGCCGATCTTGAATTAATTCCAGCAGGCGATTATAATATCAGTATACATTAGTACATGGTACATTGAAATTTATATTTCTAGTTTAGCTAGAATGGATCATAACATGTGATGTATTGAAATTCTAACAATTCGATTCATAGACTGGTTACCAAAATTACTCTAACTTCAACATGCGATGTTGTCGTACCAAAAAAGTCCCTTAGCCGAGGGGCTTTTTCATTTTGCAGCAGCATTGTAAATCTCTATGTCCGCCCCCGTGTAGCAGCCTTCCCGCTTGGTGTACCACTCGCCAGGCTCTTGTACATAAAATTCATCCGTTGCGAATCCCGACAGATCCCCGGCCAACTCAGCAAATTCCCCGGGCTGAATGACCATAGTCGGGTTGTTCTCCGCCACTACTGTAATTGCTGCTGACTCACCATTGTAAATTAACATCATTTTTTCTCCTCCCGCGTAAGGCCGCGTATTATTTATTCCAGAACACCTTCACCGCTACAATAACTGAAGCGATCAAGGCCGCAATACTTAAGATCCAATCTAACGTTTCCATACGATTACCTCCTATAGAGGGGCCGAAGCCCCGTTATTTCAATTAACATCCTGCCTAGTAATAACTCCCGAAAGTACCTCGAATGTTTGTTTTTCAATCAGCGCTCTCTCTTGATTAGCCAAATATTCGAAATTCGGATGATAATAAACTTCTGGTTTATGTCCATCCTTCTTTTTATGACCAAGTTCTCCATCCTTAACAGCAGCGTTGAGCACAGAACGCACTTCGGCAGGAAGCTTCTTCACTACCACAAATCGTGCCATACGTACCTTTTCAACATTTGCCCTATCAGCAGACATTTCCCCGCGCCGAACCATGTCTTGTAACCATTCAAGATCGTTTTGCGTCAGCTTGTTCATTTCTAACCCTCCCGCGTAAGGCCGCCGCCTGATTGTTTATATAAATTCGTTATGTTATGATTGGGTGTAGAAGGCGCTGTGTAAGCCGCCCTCTACAAAGGAATCCTTAACGTCTGCGCCCACCGCGTCGTTTGGTTCCTTTTTTCTTTTTGTTACGGTTGTGTACGTTTAGTACGGCTAAGGCCGTTACCAGTTGTATGATTGCCGTAACAAGGTTTACCCAATCTTTCATTGCTTTGCTCACCCCCTCACATTTACTATTTTACAGCATTTAAAATGCTTTGTAAATAGTTTTATTGAGTGTTGCAAAAATATTTTAAATGCTTTAAAATTTGCATAACAGGAGTGTGATTTTATGGCTGGAAGACCACCGAAAAAAGATAAGAAGATTAGAGAGGCTATCTATTTTGAGCCGGAATTGTTGGAATGGCTCCAAGAGAAGGCAGAGCAAGAGAAATGTACAGTAAGCGTGTTGGTAAATAGGATGACTGCACAAGCAAAAGAGCAGGAGGGATAAGGCCTCACTGCTCTTTTAAATAAAAAAAAGCCCTCGACATGATGACTTGTGGTATAATCTGGATTGTGCGACAAAACGGCTATCAAGGGCGGTCGGCTAATCTCCCGGAAGGGAGGTGATGCCATGGAAGTTAAAGACGCGCTAATGTTGATGATTCAATTCGCAACGTTGGTGATCCTGATACTTTCTTTCCATAAAAGGAAATAGACCGCCCTGGTGAGGAACCGGTCTATTTCTGGATCAAACCTCAATTGTCGACCGCTCTTATAGCGGTAAGTCGTGCAGGGGACGGTGGCTGCCGTTCCCTTTTTCTATTCTTATGTTATCACAATATGTTTATTCATGGCAATCGACTTACCCGGAAAAAAGGGAGTAACACAGATAAGTGGCTACTCTTTTTTTATAACTTGAATAACGAACGCTTGTTTGCATATAATTAATGCAGAGGAGTGATCATCGTGTTACCAGACATCGAACGCAAACTACTGCGGATACTGTACAACTATTCTGCGGGTCGTAGGAGACTACCGACAATGAAGGAACTGGAGATAAAAACAGGTAGGAGTGTAACGGATATAAAGGCGGGCCTGTTGGCTTTAGAAAAGGACAATTACATCCTATGGGATAACAAGAGCGATACGCGTCATATCGTAATTCTGGAAGGCTGGGACAGGGACCAGAAGATCATTATGCCCATGGGTGACGCGAATAAATACTTCACAGAATATTAAGCCCCGGAGCAATCCGTGGTTTATTTTTTTATGCGCTGGAAAAGATATCACTTGTAAGGAACGTTTGTTCGCATTATAATTTCTACATAATACATCAGGAGGCTACATACATGGGAAAGAAACTTGAGGGAAATGGAATTTGGGAAAGCAGCCGGATAATTATCCCTGAGCATAAAGAGGCTTATTTGAAGCTAATGAAAGATCGCCAGCGGCGCGGTAAACCGGAATTGGACGGCCAAGAGGTACAATTGATTGAACAGGCGCTTATAGACTCTTACAACGCACGTACAGCGGTCACATTGACCGTTTTTAGTCCGTTCGACGATATGGTCATGACTGGTGTAGTTACGTCAATTAACACCGCTAGACGCGAAGTAAAACTGTTTCGTGGGGAAGATGATTATAGTTGGATTAAGCTGGAGGATATTGTGTCGGCAGGCTAAAAATAATTACCTCACATAATACATAAATACTACCATTTAACATGGTAATTGGATTGCCTCGTAGTGGTAGCAAATGTAGTATTAAGGTGTGTTTGTTACCAATTATGTGAAGGGGATATGTGTTATGTGGGAGCCTATTAGGTTCTTGCTTTTTTCAACTGTAGAAACATTTGCAGCATTTGTTTTGATGTTAACTATTTTTAGAGTAAGGGCTTTAGACTATGTATGGCCTGCATTGTTTATTGGATTAATAATGAACTTGCAAAGCTTCATTTTAAGGGAAGAAACATCCTTAGCTTTTTTTGTTTTTACCATTAACATTATATTGTTCACTTTGTTGATCACTACTGTTGTTAGGATGCCTATTATTTGGGCAGCTATAATATCCATTACAGGCTCATTTCTGTACACGTTATTCCAAGCAGTGATTATATTGATGCTCTTTGGAACATTAACAACAGAAATGCAGACTTCAGCAGAGGGGTCATTGGCGCAAGCAGTAACCAGTGCATGGGTGTTAGCCATTTCGTGGTTTCTGTATAAATTTAAAATAGGCTTTACAGCAGATTATGAAAACCTTCGTTTTAGGTGGGAACACGTACTTGTTGTTATCTTGATAGTTGGGGTACTTGCTGCATGTACATTTATGTTCTACTTCAACAATTTCTTTCTGAGCATTATATTTATAACCTTGGCATCTATCATGTTCTTATATTATGCGCTAAGAACGGAGCGTGAATATTATAAAAAGCCTTGACTCCATCGCTCTTGATATTGCAACACACATCAAAACCGTTGTACCCGATCATCCGGCATCTGTGAATGTTTTAAAACATGGGATAGCCGTTGTGATCAACACTGTTTCAATTATTTTATTGACTATCGGCATTTCGTTTTTCACGGGTAAGGCTCTTGAAGCTGTAGTGGCGATGATTTCTTTTTCTTTACTGCGCCAAGTTGTGGGTGGGGTGCATTTAAAGAGTAATCTGACATGCATAGTTGTATCAACAGTTTTACTTACCGCTTTATCTTTTGCGAATTTCAACTACAATTTGGTCGTAATTACGTCGATATTAAGTATGATACTGGTCTTAATTTATGCCCCATCACGGATAGAGGGAAGGACTCGTATACCAAGACGATACTACCCATTGCTAAAATGTTTAGGAGTTGCAATTGTTGCTCTTAATTTGGGGTTGGCTTATCCGGTAGTAGCTGCTAGTTTTTTTGTTCAGAGTTTAACACTAATAGAAGGAGGTGTGAAAAAATGAAGAAAACCAAACTGAGTAAAGTGAAGGCTGGTATGTATTACAATGTTGCAGCACTTCTTACATCTCTTGCAGTTGCATCTGTAAGCACGGCAAGTCTGTCGTGGATTCATAGTCCAGAACCACCGGAAGAATTGTTAAAGTAAGCGGGGAATGTTAAATGCTAAGTTTAACCGTATCGGCAGATCCTGAAGGTTTTATAGATGGTGGAAACGTATCAGTGGACAAGGTTCTTTTTATTTCTAAAGGCCGTAAAAAGAATCAGCTTCTAGTGCACACATTTGAAAGAACCTACTACATGATAGGTACTTTAAGACATTGGGAAAATTTCCTGAATAGTAATGGGTTTAATTTTTTGAATGTAGATAGAAGTAACACTCTTAATGTAGAAAAAGTTAAAATCGTTAATGGCATCTTCAAGGATGCTTACTTTGAGTGTGAAATAACAAAAACATCGAAAAGATGTCCAATTTCTCACCATCGGTTTGATGAGGTTGTCGAAGAAATGGGCTTCGTGAATTCGAAAATATTAATCACTGGAGCCGCTATTAAATAGTGGCTCTTTTTGTCGAAAACAATTGTCTTTAAATGTCGAAACTTGTAACACATTCAGCGGCTGAATTTATGTTGCCAAAGAACCTAATATTGGGATTTAATATAGGTATAAGGTTCGATTTTTAAAATAAAGGGAGGCGGTTAAGTGTAGATAATTACATAGGTCGGATGTAACAAAAAACGCCTCCCATAAGAGAGACGCACAAATGTGGGTTGGCATCCCCGCCAGGATAGCCATGTTAGATCCCACGGAAAAATAATCAACGTGAGTATACAAGATGTTCGACCATTAGTAAACCATTTCATTTACACAACATGATGAGACAAAGGAAGTGTATCTATGAGAAGATATCAAATTGAGATCCCATGGGATGTTGAGAAGGAAAATGCCGAAATCTTTGTAAAATCCATGGCAATCGCTTTTCATATGGAATTGCCAGCAGAAATTAAGGCGGAGTCCCCCTCATCTGTGTATCATTTTTTGATTTCGGAATGATTATCACGATTCATAATAAATCGGCCTTTGCCTGGGATGCGATTAGGCACAGAAACTCGGTTACATCGCAAAAAAGGACAATGGCAGTAGACAGAACAACACATACAGCATCAGCCGCATAGAGATATTTATCCCCGCTCGCGGTCGAATGGTGCATTTTACATTTAGTAAAAGGGGAAAAGAGCAGTGAGGAATTAATCCACCTGCTCTTTTTATCGGGGACGAGTTGGGGACAAATTGGGGACAGACCATATTCCCCTATTGAGAAATGAATCCAACAGGTTCCAAATAAAAAATAAAAAAGGCTTGATTTTATTGTTATTAAGGAATATAATCTAAATCACGGTGTACGACAAACAACACTGGCAGCGATGAGGTCAGGGGTTCGATCCCCCTAG
>NZ_ASSB01000052.1:0-346 GCF_000520755.1 Paenibacillus sp. 1-18 | reverse complement strand
GTAAGGCAGATGCTCTCCCAGCTGAGCTAAGCCTCCTGGGTATGTATGGTAGCGGCGGAGGGGATCGAACCCCCGACCTCACGGGTATGAACCGTACGCTCTAGCCAGCTGAGCTACACCGCCATAACATATATTTCGCAAGCTTGTCTTAAATGGCGGAGAGAGAGGGATTCGAACCCTCGCACCACTTTCGCAGTCTAACCCCTTAGCAGAGGGTCCCCTTATAGCCACTTGGGTATCTCTCCAAATAAATAGACACACTTAGCGATAATCAAACTAGTTATTCTATTACACTGAATATCAAGCCTAATTCAAGGTGTTACACCCTGAAAACTGGATCCGAAAC
>NZ_ASSB01000051.1:0-16786 GCF_000520755.1 Paenibacillus sp. 1-18 | reverse complement strand
GATAGCGATTCACCTGGATCGCCTGGAGAAACAGGGCTAACCCCCCGTTTTTCCCAAGTACCAGACCATTATGATGTAAAGAAAAAGAAACCCGCGTCTCAAAAGACGGGGTTTCTCGACAATCTGAAGGACCCTATCCGAGGGTCCTTTTTTGTTGATGCAATTGTATGCTTTCATGTATCACTCGTGGTACTTCTGTTAGCTTTTGAATCGTGTACATCACGGAATTCGCGTTTTTTTGCAGTTCAACCATATTGTAAATCCATTCCTTGGGCTGCTTGAGATATACAGCATGAATACCTGCCGCAAGAGCTGGAGATACATCGGTACGCAGGGAGTTTCCGATCATCCAGGTGATACTCCGGTCCAGGCGATTCATCTGAATGATTTCTTCCAGTGCTTCAACATTTTTATGCTGGCGAATGTAAATACGCTCATCAAAATAATTAGCCAACTTCATTTGTTCAATCTTTCTTTCCTGAATAATTTGCTCACCGCCGGTGTAGAGATGCAGGGAATGTCCGGCTTTTTGGAGTGAGTTCAATGTTTCGATCATTCCTGGATACGGTTCGATTTCCTGCTCGTACACACTTCGTCCAAGGGAGCGAAGCTCTTGCTCGTCCCGAGAATCTATACGACGTCCGAATTGCTCCGAGAAAAAATGGTACGTATCAATCAACGATTGTGGGAAATGCTCGCTGGCAAAGCCCAGCTGATGAACACCAGCCACATCAATTTCGATTTGTTTCTCACGAATTGTATTTTCCTTCAGGTTATGGGCTGCAAACCATTCCTGAAGCAAATCGAAAAAGTGGTTGAGAATCTGGTCAAAATACTTATTGCAGTGGACCAAAGTGTCATCAAGATCAAATAAAATGTGTTGCTTCGGATACGACATGCTACATACTCCTTCCAAGCCAAAGCTTAACGGTGTTCCGTATAACTAAAGGTTCAGTTTAACTATAATCCAATATAGGATTCCAAAAATACCTGTAAATCAGCCGCTCCGTCGGGACGGATGCTGAATTTTTCTTTGTGATAGCGTCCGATGTGAATACGAAGCAGACCAGCCACTCGCAAAATCATCATATCAGACATAAGTGTATCTTCCAATCGGCTCAAATCATGGCGCATTTCTTCCAGAGATTTGGGGCCTTGAGCCACATAACGCAAAATTCGCAGTCGTTGCGGATCATTGACCGCACGTGTAAGCCGCAACAGGAGCGTAGGTGGTTCTTCCTCGTTTTCCTCGGGTATATCTACCGGATACTGGATCAGCAGCATGCGCGAATAAAAACAGTAAGAATTAATCGGGCGATTATGAACGACTGGAAACAGGACAACCGTATCCAAATCTTCCATATGTGGAACGATCAATCCAGCTGTGGCGTATTCAACCAATGCTTCCGGCTCCATCTTGCTTAAAAGCATACGCTTCTCCGCAGCGTCTTCCTCTGCCAGTGCGCGCAGCTCACCTTCCAAAGCCCGAAAATAATCGCGGTCCCATAATTTGAGGAGTGGTGCATATACCTTACGTATGCGTAAAGATTCTTCAAGGGTTAAAAAAGGGATGTGCGGAACAAGCAACTCAAACATATCTTTATCCGGGCCGTGCTCCAAATAAGAGATATAGTCGGATATTTCATCCGACTCCGGTCGAAGCAAAGCCCAGGCATAGAGTGCGTCATAATCGCTAAATGGGCAATCCTGGGCTATAGCAAGCTCGGTACGAACCTCGTGTTGCAGCCGAGCATCCACCTTATCGATCCATTCATGTCCCAGGTCCATATCGTGTACCCACTTTTTAGTTACATAGGCCATGAAGCTGCCCAATAATTCGTAAATTGGAGAAGTGTCTATTTTAATTTGATAACTCATGGAATCAAATGCCTCCTATTCTGTCTTCGAGCCCAGAGCGGTGAACGAATTAAGCCCGTCCATAAGCACAACATGAGCATTTTGAAGTTGCTCACTTATTTATTATGGCTTGTTCTGCCGGGCATTGTCCACTATAATATGAATTAATGCGCTGTGACATGAAGAGGTTCGGATTGAACATACGTGACTCCTTAACGAATGGAGTCGGATTACATATCAGACAAGCTCTTCCCGTAAAATCGTCATCTCAGATGACGATTTTTTCTTCTTTTCTGCAATACGTTAAAATCGCCAGATTTTGCATGTTTTTAGCTGTTTTTTCATGACGGCACAACATGTATATAGATAAGAATTATTATTGATTATGGTATGTAATGCAAATCATTCTCTAACACTCATTTTTGCTGTTGATATTTTATTGTTTTTACCAGGAGGAACCATGATGTCATCGTCGTTACGTGTTCATTATTTTATTTTAATTGCGGTTATTGTCGTTGCCGGATTATGTCAAGGTTTGCTATTACCTATTTTGTCTATCTCGTTGGAGCAAATGGGGGTATCATCTTCGCTAAATGGAATGAACGCAGCTGCATTATATATAGGTTCGTTCGCTATGACGCTGGTGGCTGAACGTACACTAGGATGGTTGGGTTTCAAAAAGCTGATGGCTGGAGGGTTGGTACTTGTACTCGTGACGTTGCTGCTATTTCCGCTAATCCCTGATATTCGAGTGTGGTTCGTACTGCGGCTGCTGGTTGGCATAGGTGACAGTGCGCTCCACTACTCAGCCCAACTGTGGATTTTGCTAGTAACTCCACCTGAAAACCGTGGCCGCAACATCTCCTTTTATGGAATGTCCTACGGTCTGGGCTTTGCAATGGGACCACTGGGATTATGGCTGCTTGATTATGGAATGCTGGTTCCGTTTGCTGCACTGTCCTTGCTGTGCCTGCTTGTTTTACTGCTGGTGTTAATGAAGCTGCCGGATTCCAAGCCGGAGAAGCAGGCAACCGAAGCACGTCCCGCACTAAGATTCCGGCGCAGCTACAGCTGGGCATGGTACGCTTTATTGCCTGCGTTTCTCTACGGCTATATGGAAGCCAGTCTGAACAGCAACTTTCCAGTCTATGGCCTGCGTATTGGCTTCGATACCGCTGAAATTGCTGCATTGCTGCCGTTTGTCAGCTTGGGTGGGTTGGTGCTACAGCTGCCGCTAGGCATATTAAGTGACCGTTGGGGACGTAAAAAGGTGCTAATGAGCGTAGGTATAGCAGGTGGCTTGACCTTTATGCTGTTAGCTTGGAGCGGCAATCATTTTATGTTCACTTTGGTCCTGTTGACCATAGCGGGTGGATTGGTCGGCTCTTTTTTCTCCCTTGGCTTGGCTTATGCCGCCGATCTGCTGCCCAAATCATTTTTGGCAGCCGCCAATGTACTGGCATCCTTTCATTTTAATCTGGGAAGCGTGATCGGACCTAATATTAGTGGAGGGCTGCTGGACTTCGGGACTCAAGGCAGTATGTTTCTGGTTCTAGGAGGCAGCTACGTTGTTTTTGGCTTGCTGGGACTGTTGACCAGAAAAAGAGTATTGACAGCTTAAAACTGTGGTATGCATGGTATTTGTTTTATATTTGCTATAAACTATAGACAGTATTGATGGCGGACAAAGGGGAATCACATAGATGATTAGAATTCAGAAGCTGACCAAGCAAGTGGGGCCGGAACGGACCCCGTTACTTCGAGGAATTGATGCCGATATTCATCAGGGCGAGCTCATTGCCGTAGTGGGGCCAAGTGGAAGCGGCAAAACAACGCTGCTTCGTTGTCTTGCTTTGCAAGAGCCGTGGCAAGAAGGCAGTTTAATTGTTGACGGTAATGATGTGCTGAAATCCGGCTGGACGGGCAAGATGAAAATAAAGCGGGAATGGGCATACCTCGAGCAAAATCCGCATCTAAATATGAATCGGACCGCTCTCAAAAATGTGCTCATTGGCAGATCAGGTCAAACTCCATGGTGGAGAATGGTGACGGGTATGGTGCGTTCTGATGATTATATGGGAGCGATGGACGTACTTGAGGAACTGGGACTGCTGGATAAGGCGCATGATAAATGCGACAAGCTCAGCGGCGGCGAACGGCAGCGGGTAGCGACAGCGCGTGCCCTCGTTCACGGAGCCAAGGTAATTTTGGCTGATGAGCCTGTTAATGGCCTTGATCCAACTTCAGCGGCACATGTAATGGATACCTTCCGCAAGCTGTCTTCTGATGAACGGGTGACAGTTATTACTGTACTGCCGCTGGAAATGGCTGAACGCTTTGCGACCCGTATATGGGGACTGAACAATGGCAAGCTGGTGTTTGATATCCAGGGCAGACGGTTGACACAAGCAGAAAAGAACAAATTATGAAGGGGACGGCAAGAGAAGTGAAAATATTGCTGTTGAGAATGTTGACTTGCTGCTGCACATTGCTGCTCCTTGCTGGATTTTTGAGCGGGTGCAATGTCATTAACGATCCGGTTTCGCTGATGCAGACACCGACGATGTCTGACGAAAAACAGCAGCTGAATGGTGCGGTGGCTACGCAACTAGGAGGAATGCAGCCGCTAAGACCGAATGATCCGGATGATCCAACACCAATCCGGACGGGGGATTTGAACAATGATGGCACGGATGAGGCCGTCCTATTTTATGAAACGCCGGATGAAAGTGTAAAAATACACGGTGCCTTGTTTGTGGATCAGGGAGGTACGTGGGTAAAGCAGCTAACATTTGATGGAGAAGGCACCTTATTGGAATCATTTAAACTTGTGGACTTAACCAATGACGGCACGCTTGATATTGTTGCCGGTTTTTCGAACGGAGATAGTGACGAGAACGGAGATCAGAAGGGACTGATCGTGTATTCCTACACTGGAGGATCCATAGAGAAATTATACGCTACAGGCTATACGGATTTTGTCGTAGACGATCATAAGCATAACAAGATGGATTTGAACGGGGATAATCTGAATGATTTGACGATTATTTTGTTGCGTCGCAATGAATTCTTTACGGTCAAAACATTCCAATTTAGCGGAGGAACCTTTAAGGAAATCGGATCGTTGGATTTGGACAGTCAGGTCTTAAGTGTCTATAATATCGTTGCTGGCAAGGTAGCGAAGGATAGGCAGGGGATCATTATTGACACCCAAATTGCCCAGACCACTACCGTTTCCAATGTTATTGTGATGGATCATGGCAAGCTTAGAAAGCTTAACCTTATGGATGTTACCTTCAAGGATGCGACCATCGCCAGTAGTGATGTGGATGGTGACGGTATTCTGGAATTTGGTAATTTGGAGAAACCTAAAGGCTGGAGCAACAAGCCACTGGATGAGGTTCCGTATTTTGTATCGTTCTACCAGTGGGACGGGGCAAAAGGGACGATTTTCAAGCAGCAGCAGTATCGTGATTCCAATGAGCAGGTCTATTTCAGGCTACCTAAGGAGTTGCACGGGAAGGTGACCATTGATCCGAAGGTTTCAAAAAAGGACAGCTATTTGCGGTTCATTTTGGACGATACAGACAAAACAATAGCGGAAATAAAATATTTCTCGTTATCCCAATGGGAACGAAACAACGAAGGTTATAGCCAACTATGGCGAACGAATGCACAGGTGATTGGCATTAAGCGATCCAGTGAGCTGGAACCAAATAAATCAATTGAAAACAAATTGGGGGAAAGGCAGGTAGAGTAGAGTGAGTAAAGTATTAATTATGGAGGATGAAGAATCCATCCGCAGTTTTATCGTTATTAATTTAAAACGCAACGGTTTTGAAGTATTGGAGGCATCGGAAGGAAATGAGGCACTAAATATTCTGAATACGGTGCGGGATATTGATATCGCGCTGCTTGATGTGATGGTGCCTGGAATGGATGGCTTCGAGGTTTGTCGGAGAATTCGGGAAACGAATGAGCGCATTGGCATTATCTTTCTCACGGCCAAGGTACAGGAGCAGGATAAGGTGTATGCCTTGTCTGTAGGAGCCGATGATCATGTGAGCAAGCCTTTCAGCCCGACGGAACTGATTGCACGCATTCAGTCGTTGCTGCGCAGGGTGAATGTGCATCGCGAAACGGCAGCCAAGGTGTCCTTCCAGTCCGGCCCGTTCTCACTGGATTTGATTGCCAAGCAATTTAAGAAAAACGGTCAGCTGATTGAGCTGACACCGACAGAGTTTTCCTTGATTCAATTTTTCCTGGAAAAAGAAAACACGCCGCTCAGCCGAGACGTTCTGCTTGACCACGTATGGGGAAAGGAATATATGGGCGATCCGAAAATTGTGGATGTGAACATCCGACGCTTGCGGCAGAAAATCGAAAACAATCCTTCCGAGCCCGCTTTTTTACAAACAGTATGGGGTCACGGATATAAATGGAAAGGTCAGTCTCAATGATCAAAAAGGGGATTCGCAGACAGATTGTGCTTCACTATTTTTTCGTAGTGTTCCTGGCACTTCTGTTAGTTGAGGTCATTTTCATGATTCTCATCCGGTCATATTATTATGACTCCATTTATAAAAAAATCGAGAATCGTATCTCATCGGTAAGTGAATTTGCATCCAAATTCAAACAGCCGGAACAGTCCTTGCAATCGTATTTGTTAGATTTTTCTCTGCCAAACACCGAACTGCAATTGCTCGATGAACAGGGAAATGTAATTGATAACTCGACGAATTTTGCAGCAGATCTAAGTGTGCAGACGAGTGATGTGACGCAAGCGCTGACTGGAGATACAGGCAAATGGATTGGGAAGCAACCGGGCACGGGGCAGCAGGTAATGGCGGTATCCAAAAAACTGGACAATATCGTCGGAGATCAGGTGTACATTATCCGGTATACAACCTCGCTGGAATTGGTAAATGACAAGTTATTCACTATTACGGTGTTTTCGGTGGGAATCATGGCAGCTGTATTGATTATCGTGTTTGTAGTAAGTACAGGGCTCGCGAATTCCATTGTCAGACCGATTAACAATATCCGCGATGTATCCGCTCAGATGGCGCAGGGACGTTTTGATGCACGCATCAAAGGCGATTATCGTTATGAGCTGGGTGAGCTGGCTTCAACGCTGAACTATATGGCTCAGGAAATTGTCAGAACGAATCAAATCAAGGATGATTTTATTTCTTCCATATCCCATGAGCTGCGTACCCCGCTTACTTCTATTAAAGGCTGGAGTGAAACGCTAAATTCTGGCGGCTATGACCCGGAAGAGACGAAGATTGGAATGCAGATTATTTCCAAGGAGACGGATCGGTTGATCGGCTTGGTAGAGGAGATTCTTGATTTTTCCAAGCTGGAGCAAAACGCCATGAAGCTCGTGATGGGAACGGTAGACCTGCGGGAGCTGCTGCAGGAAATTATGCTGAACGTATGGGCCAAGGCTGAAATGAAGCAAATTAAGCTCCATCTGGACTCAGAGGAGACTGCATATCTCGTTCATGGAGATGGAAACCGTCTGAAACAAGTGTTTTTGAACATTGTGGATAATGCAATCAAGTTTTCGCATGAAAGCTCCATTATTTTTCTATCCCTGCAACGAGTTGCGGACAATATTGAGATATCCGTCCAAGATACAGGGATTGGGATTAGTGAGGAAAACCTGGCCAGAGTAAGAGATCGTTTTTTCCAGGTGGATCATCAGAATGGCGGTACAGGACTGGGATTGGCAATTTCACAGCAGTTTGTAGAACTTCACCATGGTCAGATGCTCATCAGAAGTGAACTTGGAGCAGGAACGACCATTACAGTTTCACTGCCTGCTCTGCAAGCTGAGCAGCTCACGGAGCCATCACAGCTCACGCAAGGTTAGAATGTATTCCTAAAGTCAGTTACAGATTTCATGAAAACAGCCAGTCCTCGCTATTTCGGAGGGCTGGCTGTATTAAATTATGCGTACTGTTTATGAAGTAAAGCCTTCAGCGCGCAGCCGTGTATTGCGCTCATATGCTTCTTTTAGCATACGGGCTGTTTGAGGTCGTACCGGCATTTTGCCAAATACCGTTTCATTGGGCCCGATGACCATAATTTCGCTCGGATTTCCTTTGATGACGGCTCCGTCACGAATGACAGCACCCTCGCCGATAATCGCATGCTCAATGTGCACGTTGCGCCCGATACGCGAGTCAGGCATTACAATACTATCCTTAATGGCCGTACCTTTACCTACCTCGACACCACTAAATACGACAGAGCGTTCAATTTGGCCTTCTACCTGGCAAGAGTCATGCAACAAGCTACCCATCGAGTGTGTTTTACGGTTAGGTACTTTATGTGCGCTCAGCCTTGTGCGCCGTTCACGCGTATACATCGGCCAGTCCGTCCGTTGAAGATCAATTGCGCAATTCTCTTGCAACAGATCCATGTGGGAGTCCCATAGGCTTTTAACGGTACCTACGTCCTTCCAGTAACCCTGAAATTCATAGACGTATAATGATTCTCGATCCGCGAGCATTTTGGGAATGATGTCTTTACCAAAATCGTGGCTGGATTGAGCATCCTGTGCGTCTTCCAGTAGATAACTTTTCAGGTAATCCCATTTGAAAAGATAAATCCCCATGGAGGCCAAATTACTTTCCGGTTTCTCCGGTTTTTCAGCAAATTCAGTAACGCGCAAATCTACATCGGCACTCATCACTCCAAAGCGGTGTGCCTCATCCCAGGGAACCTCCATAACAGAAATCGTAGCCGCTGCTCCTTTGTCCTTATGATAGTCCAGCATTTCACGATAATTCATGTAATAAATATGATCACCGGATAAAATAAGAACATGCTCCGGATTTTGGCTGTCTATATATTCGATATTTTTATGAATAGCATCTGCAGTTCCCAAATATTCAGCGTTACCTGTATTATAGGATGGAAGCAGAGTAATTCCTTTGTCATCCGTTTTTGTAAGACCCCAAGGTGTCCCATCTCCAATATGCTCATGTAAGGATTCCGCCTCATATTGCGTTAGTACACCCACAGTATCAATATTTGAATTTACGCAATTGCTGAGAGGAAAATCGATAATCCGGTAATGACCGCCAAAAGGTACAGCGGGTTTTGCAATCGTTGAAGTAAGGGGAGCAAGACGGCGTCCCTCTCCGCCTGCCAGCAACATGGCAATGCATTCTTTATTAAACATTTCGTTTCCCTCCCGGTTTAGTTGTCTGTTGTAGTACATACATAAACGGTATGGGGTGCTCTTGAAACCATCAGGTGTATAAGATACCCCAAAAAACTAAGGTTTATTTTTTTCGTAGTCATTTTTCTGTTCATTGTGGCTAGAATGGGGTAATAACTCAGGTCAGCTTTGACCGAAAAGCGAATGCATTTTTCGAATCATACATTTCGTATGATACAAACATATAAGGGTGGTGACGTGATGACAGAGCAAATTCTTCCGCAGCAGGCTGTATCACCGGAAGATATTTATTTGTTTCATGAAGGAACGCTTTATTTCAGCTACCGATCTTTGGGTTCCCACCTTACTGTGGAGAACGGAGAACAGGGCGTCCGTTTTACGGTCTGGGCTCCTCATGCTCTCCATGTCGGGCTTGCTACAGATCGTAACAACTGGAATGGGGAACAGGATTCCTTATATAGGGTTCCCAAATCCGGTTTTTGGAGTCGTTTTTTTCCGGGGATATCCCAAGGAACTTTTTACAAATACGATATTACGGGTGCAAACGGTGAACGTTTTCTGAAAGCAGATCCTTATGCGGTTCGTGCTGAGGTAAGACCAGCAACTGCTTCTGTGGTTGCTTCATTGGATGGATATGAATGGAATGACGCGGTTTGGCGCCGAAAACGCAGAGCACCTTATGGAAAACCCCTTCATATATATGAGGTTCATCTGGGTACTTGGAGGCAAAAAGAAGACGGTACGTTTTATACATACAGGGAAATGGCTGAGCTTCTTGTGCCTTATGTGACCGATATGGGGTATACGCATATTGAGCTGATGCCGCTGAGCGAGCATCCATATGACCTTTCTTGGGGATATCAGCTCACCGGCTACTTTGCACTGACAAGCCGTTACGGTGAACCGCACGATTTTATGTATTTGGTGGATCGTTGTCATCAGGCGGGAATTGGAGTGCTCATGGATTGGGTTCCGGCTCATTTTGCCAAGGATGCCCATGGATTGAGATTATTTGACGGGTCACCCCTGTTTGAATATGCGGACCCGCTAATAGCAGAGAAACCTGGCTGGGGAACATTGACGTTTGATTATAGCAAGCCGGAAGTGCGTTCTTTTTTGATCTCCAATGCGCTGTTCTGGATGGAGGTGTACCATATTGACGGCCTGCGCGTGGATGCGGTGACGAGTATGTTACGTCTGGATTTTGAAAAGCAGGATGGGCAATATCGTATGAACTCCAAAGGAGGCGTCGAAAATGAGGAAGCCATCGCTTTCCTTCAACAACTGAATGAGACCGTATTCCGCTATTATCCCTATGCGCTCATGATGGCAGAAGAGTCCAGTGCCTGGCCAATGGTGACCTCCCCGGTAAGCGATGGGGGGCTCGGTTTTAATTATAAATGGAACATGGGTTGGATGAATGATACGCTTGATTATGTTCAAACGGATTTCGACCATCGACCGGAGCGCCATAATTTACTGACGTTCCCCATAGCCTATGCATATAGCGAAAATTTTACACTGCCGTTGTCGCATGATGAGGTCGTCCATGGTAAAAAGTCACTGCTTGATAAAATGCCGGGTACTTATGAACAAAAATTTGCCGGGCTACGCGCGCTTCTTGGCTACCAAATGACCTCACCGGGTAAGAAGCTCTTATTTATGGGCGGGGAATTTGGCCAATTTATTGAATGGAAGGATGAGGAACAGCTCGATTGGTTTTTGCTGGATTATGACAGTCACCGGTCTGTGCATGCCTATACGAAAGCGCTGAATCATTTGTATATGCAGGAAAGGGCATTATGGGAGCTGGATCATTCGTGGGACGGCTATCAGTGGATTGAGGCGGAAGACCGTGGACAGAGCGTAATTACGTATTTACGTAAAGGGAAAAAGCCGGGAGATACACTGGTTGTCCTTATCAATTTTCAGCCGGTGCAGAGAGAAAATTATCGAATTGGACTGCAAAAGGCAGGAAGATATATTGAGATGCTGAACAGCGATCATAAGGACTTTGGTGGGAGTGGGCAGTTGAACTTCGGAGTAATACGGACCGCAAAAATTCCTTGCCATGGACAGCTTTACAGTTTGGAGGTGACTATTCCACCGCTAAGTATTGTTATACTCAAGAAGGCGCCCCGGAGGCCTAAAAAAGCAGATTAACCACATAGGGAGGAAGCTCATATGAATATTTTGTTTGCGGCAGCAGAAGCACATCCATTTATAAAAACAGGTGGGTTGGCTGACGTCATTGGCGCATTGCCGAAGGCACTTCGTCAGGCGGGGTGTGACGTCCGAATCATTTTACCTAAATATGCAGGGATTCCTGATACGTATAAGCGTTCTTTGCGCCCGGTAACGGTAAAGCACGTAGCCGTAGGGTGGCGTGACCAATATTGTGGAGTAGAGGAACTGACATTGGATGAAATCAAGGTCTATTTTATAGATAACGAATATTACTTCGGTCGTGAAGGCATTTACGGCTATATGGATGATGGCGAACGCTTCTCCTTTTTTAACCGGGCCATATTGGAAACACTGCCTGATCTGGATTTTCGCCCGGATATTCTGCATTGTCATGACTGGCATACAGCATTGGTACCATTACTTTTAAATGCCGATTATGGCCATTTGCCCTTTTACAGTGAAATTCGCACGGTGTTTACGATACATAATCTGCTGTATCAAGGGGATTTTCCATATGAGGTCTTAACAGATCTGCTTAACCTGGATGGGAGCTATTTTACCCCCGAGGGTGTGGAGTATTATGGCAGATTAAATTTTATGAAGGGGGGACTTACTTACTCGGATCATGTCACAACCGTGAGCCCAACCTATGCAAAGGAGATTCAGACAGAATTTTACGGATACGGGTTAGAGGGTCTGCTTCGTAAGCTGGGAGAGCAGGGACGCTTGTCAGGGATTGTGAATGGAATTGATACCACAAGCTATAATCCTGCCACGGACAATCGTATTTATACGCAGTACCGTACCAGTTTGGCAAAGAAGAGGGAAAACAAAATAGGCCTGCAGAAGGAACTGGGGTTACCGATCCGGGCGGACGTACCTTTAATGGCCATGGTAACCCGGCTTGTCGACATGAAGGGACTCGATCTGGTAACCAGAGTGCTTGACGAGCTCTTATCTTATGATGATATTCAATTTGTCGTGCTGGGCACAGGAGATCCTGCTTTTGAGCACTGGTTCCGGGAAGCGTCGGAGCGCTATCCTCTGAAAATGTCAGCGCAGCTCACTTTCAGTGAGCCTTTGTCACGAAAAATATATGCTGCAAGCGATATGTACTTGATGCCATCGAGATTTGAGCCTTGCGGAATCAGCCAATTGCTGGCACTTCGTTATGGAAGTATACCCATTGTGCGTGAAACAGGTGGGCTGAACGATACCGTGCAGGCTTACAATGAATCCACAGGGGAAGGAAACGGCTTTAGTTTCACGAACTATAACGCGCATGACATGCTGCATACGATTCGTCGTGCTGTTGATTTTTATCGCCAACCTGAGCATTGGTCCAAACTTACACAGACGGCTTTTGCAGGAGAGTATAGCTGGGATGTGTCAGCCGAAGCGTATATGGATATTTACCGTTCGTTAACAAAGTCCGATTGATTGGATCTGACTAAAAAAGGGCATTCCTTTAGCCAACGATGGCTGAGGAATGTCCTTTTTTATGATCAGTCGCCTCCGCAGCTGCTTCCGCATGGGGAACCGCTGCTGCATGAAGAATGGCTGCCCGAATCTCCTGAATGATGGGGAGAAGAGCCTCCATCATGAGAGGAATGGTGGTGCGAGTGGTGCGTATCCCAGTTCGAGCAGCCGCTTGCCGAGCTGCATCCGGATGAACTGGCTAATGCAGCACTGCCTGTAGCATCCGGGTGCATGTGGAGGGCAAACTGCTCGGGTTGATACCAGGAATACCATATAGCGGCCAGCAACAGGGTATCTATTTGCAAATAGTTGACCCTGGGCAGCTGCTTGCCTTCAGGATCATCTACAGCTGTATTCACTCGCTCACGCAGCTGCTCCACAATCTGGTGAACCGCATGCTGTGCCTGCTGTGAAATGCTCGTATTTGACTGAGTATTCCAGCGGTCACCTGCTGGCTGCGCTGAAGCTGTCATTTTGTAATAGTGTGAGAGCTCGTCGCTTGGTAACGGATGATTAAAAAAAGTTCCCCATAAGCTGGCACTATAGCGGTTCCAGCCAAAGCATTCCACGTACAACCAGTCAAACCATGCCCGCTCTTCTGGCATAGGCTGTGAGCCCCCGGAATGGGGTGCATGATGGAGCATACGACCAAAAAAGGCCTCTGAGAATTGCTGGTATTCGCGGGTAAACATCAGCATTTCATGCCATAGTTCATCCACATCATGACTAAACATCGGCACTCGGTTCATAATCGCGCACAGCATAAAATATCGCTGGAGCTCATTCCAGCGCCAATCATATTCTTGCTCCGTCAGCTCAGGGTGGGCTTCCATCACACGTCGCCTAACGCTATGAGCATAAGAGACTGGAATGGAGCGTTCCAATAGCTGTTTCAGCTCCGTAATCTCTCGATAACGCTCATCTGAAAGGGACGAAGGAGAAGGGGCGCTGCGGAAAAATGCATTCCGCCGGCGCACTTTTCGGTTACCCCGTTTTTTTCGATTTTTAGCACCAAATAAAATCCAAAAAATAAGAATAATGACAAAAAACAACACCCAAAAGCTGCTCATTGGATCCATATGACTGCTCCTTTCTGGAAAGAAAGCGGATTAAATTAAGAAACTCTGTTTTTCAGCAGAGCGAATTCTTCTTTAATTTGTGCCAGCAATTCAGGATTTGTGATGACATCACAGGCAGTCCATGCCAAGGTTCTCGCCGCCAGCAGCATTCCTTCCATAGCCCGGTCCTGCATCGCCAAATCGCGGAATTCAGGCGTATGCAAGGCGTGCTTCTCGTCAATAACTTGAATGTAGGGATGGATGGCAGGACAATGCAGCGACACATTTCCAATATCCATGGAGCCGTGATCTTCGCCTTCCGTTATGTCCTTCTGCGCAATGCCGGCTGCGATTAAATTGGCAGTAAAGGTATCGGAAAGCGCTCGGTTAGTCACCATTTCGTCATAAGAAGTCTCATAATTGGAGGTCTCGAGGCGACATCCGGCTTGTAGAGCCGCTCCTTCGGCAATTTGAATAACTCGGCGAGTCAGCGGGTCCAGTTCTTGACGTGTAGCGGCCCGCACATAAAACTGAGCAGAGGCGTAATCAGGAATGATGTTGGCTGCCTGCCCACCATGATTAATAATGCCATGGATACGCACTGTACTTTTCACCTGTTGGCGAAACGCATTGATGCCGTTGAACGTTTGAATTACAGCGTCCAGGGCATTGATACCTTCATGCGGACTGGCGGCTGCGCGGGCGGATTGACCAAAAAATTCAAACTGTACAGCATCCATGGCCAGCGATTTGCCTGATTTCTCGTAGTGGTCATAAGGATGTGTCATAAGCGCTATATCGCAATCATCAAATAATCCGGCAGCCGCCAACGGAACCTTTGCCCCGCTTGTTTCTTCGGCAGGGGTACCATATACCCGTACTTCCCCGCCAATCTCATCAATGACCGATTTGAGTCCAACGGCAGCTCCGGTACTCATCATACAGATCAAATGGTGTCCGCAGGCGTGTCCGAGGCCTTTCAGGGCGTCATATTCCGCCAGAAAAGCGACGACCGGTCCGGGCTTGGCTGCTTTATAAGTCGCAATAAAGGCTGTTTCTATACCCAGCACAGGGGCCTGAACCTCAAATCCGTGATAGGCGAGTTCTTCTTTTAAACGGGCAGCGGCCAGAAATTCCTCGTTACCAAGCTCAGGATTCGCGCCAATATATAACGAAATGTCCTTAAAGCGCCCGGCATGCTGCTCAATGGTTTGCTGAATGCTCTGTTTAAAATCCATGTAAAAAACCCCTTTATATAGGCTGTAATGTAGGTACTGCGTAAGGTATGCTGAAATTGTAATATAACATTCATTGCATAATCATGCATATTCATTTATAATGACACAATCTTATTTATTATAAAGAATTTAAGGAGAGAAAAAAAGATTGAAAAAGCTATATCGTTTTACCGCCCTGGTTATGACGGCGGTTATCTTGCTGTTGGCTGGTCTTCCCATGCTCACCGCATACGGAACGGAAGCAAAGCCACAGAAAAAACTTGTAGTGGGCATGAGTGCCGACTTTCCGCCGTATGAGTTTCATAAAGTCGTTAACGGCAAGGATACCATTGTGGGATTTGACGTGGATATCGCCAAGGAAATCGCCAAGGATTTGGGTGCGGAGATGGTCCCTGAGGACATGAGTTTTGACTCTTTGCTGCCTGCTCTGCAAAGTGGTCGCGTAGACTTGGTACTGTCCGGTATGACACCAACGGATGAACGCAGAAAGAGCATTGATTTTTCGGATGTGTATTATCACTCCAAGCAAGTCATTATGGTACGTCCGGAGGATAAGGACAAATATCCGACAATGGCTACTCTGAAAGGCGAGAAGCTCGGCGCGCAAAAGGGCAGTATCCAGGAAAAAATTGCTCAAAGAGTGCCCAATGCGACTGTAACTTCGCTGGATAAAATATCCGACCTGGTGCTTCAGCTTCGGACACAGCGTATCAACGCTGTCGTGATTGAAGATACAGTTGCTAAAGGATACACACTGGACGGCACTGTAACTCTCGCCAAGGCGGTGCCTGAGGATAAGGGGGCAGAGACAGCCGTAGGTATTCGCAAGGGGAATACGGAACTGCTAGCCTCTGTAAATAAAACGCTGGCCCGTTTGAAAGCAGACGGCTCCATTGAGAAGTTTTCGACGGAGGCTAGTGCATTGTCTGCCGAGCGTCAGGTTTCCTCCAATTCCATTGTGGATATATTTTTGAAATACCGCAGCTTTTACGTCACAGGCATCGGCAACACGCTGCTGGTGTCCGCGCTCGGGGTGTTGTTCGGATTTATTATCGGTTTGATTATTTCCCTGCTGCGTATGTGTGGTGTACGTATTATTGAATGGCTGGGTACTGCTTACGTAGAAGTACTCCGTGGTACTCCGATGCTGGTACAGCTCATGATCATTCACTACGGGATTGCTTTGACGCTGGGCGTCGATTTTACGCCACTTCAGTCCGGTATAATTACACTGTCTCTGAACAGTTCGGCATATCTGGCCGAAATTTTCCGTGCAGGTATTCAGGGAGTGGACCGAGGACAGATGGAGGCTGCCCGCTCTTTGGGGATGGGACGAGGCAAAGCTATGCGCCATGTCATTTTACCGCAGGCCTTTAAGTCTATTCTGCCTGCGATCGGTAATGAATTTGTTACGATTATTAAGGAATCCTCCATTATTTCTATCATCGGAATGGTGGATATTATGTATCAGGCTCAGGTTGTTAAGAACATTACCTACGAAGGATTAAGCCCGTTCTTAATCGCAGGCGCTTTTTATTTTGTAATGACATTCAGCTTGTCCAAGCTGCAGGGTTTATGGGAAAGGAAGTTGAGAGCCAGTGATCACCGTTAAACAACTGCGTAAATCGTTCGGCAAGAATGAAATTTTAACAGGTATTGATATAGATATTGCCAAAGGGGAAGTTGTCGTTATCATCGGTCCCAGTGGTTCGGGGAAAAGCACGTTTTTGCGTTGCATTAATCTGCTGGAGCAGCCGACAAATGGGGAGATT
>NZ_ASSB01000050.1:0-52099 GCF_000520755.1 Paenibacillus sp. 1-18 | reverse complement strand
TCACTCGTTGTTCAGTTTTCAAAGATCAAACATTTCATGTTCGCCTCAGGTTTCATCCCTCAGCAACTTTTATAGTATATCATGTTCTCCAAGATGATGTCAACACTTTTTTTTTCAAAAAGTACTTTTTCTCTTTTTCGACAACACTTGAAGCGACAAGAAATAATATATCATACTTCTATTATAATTCGCAACCCTTTTTTTAAAAAATTAATTAAGTCTCAATACACTCAATATAAAGCTCTCTTTGAAGCATCAAGTTAATAATTTCTCCATTTACTTGAACCAACGGACGAGTCGGGTGATCTCGATCAGCAAATATAATTTCCCCTATACGATTATCATTAAGGCGCACTTTGGTCCCGTTGTTAAATTGGGTGAGCTTGTGAATAAAAACCTGTACTACACTTGGGTCCAGCTTGCCAAACGATTCTGATTTGATTTGCTCCAGAACCAGATATGGTGATTGGGCAGGTCGATATGTCTTCTCCAGCGTCATGGCATGAAATACATCAGCCACTCCGACAATTTTAGCGTAAATGTGGATTTGTTCCCCTTTGAGCCGCAATGGATATCCGGTACCATCCACTTTTTCATGATGCTGAAGGGCAGCCAGGCGCACACCCTCGTTAATGGCCTTCACATTTTTGAGCAACTGATATCCTAGTGAAGTATGACGACGAATCTCCTCTTGCTCCTCCCCAGTTAATGCGGAAGGCTTGTAGAGGATGGCTGGGTCCATCTTGGCATTTCCAATATCATGAAGCAAACCGGCGAAGGCAACCTGCATCCAGTCCTTTTGAGGCAAACCAATCCACTGCGCAATGGAATACGAAGTAAGTGAGGTCAAAACAGCATTGTGAAAAATATAATCAACTTCGATCATGGATCGGGGAATGAATGTCATTACGTTATAGCGCTGTATGTGCACCAGTAAGGACTCCAGCTGTCCCCGCAGCTCAAATATAGATAAATTAGAGACGAGTACGGATTGGAATGCACTCTTAACAAGCATCACCATTTTGTCATACTCATCCTGGAATTGTGCAAAATCATCTCGCTCATCTAATGAGAGTACTTGTGATTCAGCTGTTGCAGATTGAACAGTAGCATGTTCGCCATCGGAAGTCGTATTATCATCCGTTCCTACCTCTACTTGCTGGATCAGAAACGCCTGTAAAATCTCCAAGTCACGGGGCAATAGAATGCGCCCTTTCGGCAACAGCAAGCTGCCCATTTCAGTAAATACATCGCTTTGTAGTCTAAGCCCTGCTTTTAATTCGGATACGGGTACAGTTGTCATGGGTCAACCTCTCTGTTCTCACAACAGCTGCTCCAGCTGCCAGTTTATGATGTCATTATATTACTTGGAAATGGTCCTGTACATTCATTTTATGCCATTTAAAGTTTTACCCGTCTGAATTCATTGGTCCGAAAAAGAAAAGACTCCCTGACCAAAATAGTCAAAGAGTCTCCTCCATCATTTAAAAAATCCAGTAACCACTTGTGTAGTATGGGTGGCTTCTTATTCGTTCTCAGAAGACTCTGATTCACTGCCTTCTGTATCTTCTGTATCCATATCAAGAACAGGTTCAGCACCTGACGGAGACGTATCTCCACTGGCTTCCCCGTCCTCTAATAGCTCTTCAAGCAGTTCATCCTGCTCCTCATTCTTGTTCGCACGACATACAGTAGCAACCGAATCATCCTCGCGGATGTTGATCAGCCTTACCCCTTGTGTATTGCGGCCCATTGTGGAGATTTCGTCCATACTGGTCCGAATCAGAGTACCACTGGCTGTAATGATCATCAGATCCTCTTCGGTTTTTACAACTTTGAGGCCGACAACCGGACCATTTTTATCCGTTACATTAATCGTCTTAATTCCCTTACCTCCGCGGCTTTGAATACGATAATCTGCTACAGGGGTACGCTTGCCGTAGCCTTTGGCCGTTACAATCAGGATATCCAGGTCGGTATCTACGACATCCATACCTATTACAGCATCACTCTTATCGAGGCTGATTCCTTTAACCCCGGTAGCACTACGGCCCATAGATCGTACATCGCTCTCATGGAAACGAATCGACATCCCTTCTGCCGTACCGATGATCATTTCCTGCTGTCCGTCCGTCAGCTTTACTTCGATCAGGGCATCATCTTCACGCAAGTTAATGGCAATCAAGCCACCTTTGCGAATATTAGCATAGTCGTCGAGCGGCGTCTTTTTGATAATCCCTTGTTGGGTCGCAAAGAACAGATAACTATCCTCAACGAATTCCTCAATTGGAATAACCGCGTTGATCGACTCGCCCTGTTCAATCTGAATCAGATTGATAATCGGTGTTCCCCGGGCTGTCCGACTGAGATCAGGAATCTCATAAGCCTTAATCCGATAAACCTTGCCCTTATCGGTGAAGAATAACAAGTGATGATGCGAATTCGTAATAAACAGATGCTCTACGAAGTCCTCGTCCTTGGTATCCATACCCACTACGCCACGACCACCGCGTTTTTGACTGCGATAGGTAGTAACGGGAAGGCGTTTAATATATCCGGTATGGGTTACAGTAATAATAACATCTTCACGAGGAATAAGATCCTCATCCAAAATGCTCTCTTCACCTACTGTAATTTCAGTACGACGCTCATCAGCAAAACGATCTTTAAGCTCATTCAGCTCTTCGCTAATGATGTTAAGCACCAAGTGCTCGTTGGCTAAAATTTCGCGATATTCGGCAATCTTTTGTATTAACTCGTTATATTCATTCTCGATCTTCTCTCGTTCCAAACCGGTTAAGCGTTGCAAACGCATATCGAGAATAGCCTGGGCCTGCTCGAGAGTGAGTGAGAAACGCTCAATCAGTCCTTCACGAGCTGCTTCTGCAGTTTGAGAGGAACGAATCAAGGCAATAACTTCGTCCAGATGGTCAAGAGCAATCCGCAAGCCTTCCAAAATATGTGCTCTAGCTTCGGCTTTCTTGAGATCAAATTCTGTCCGACGACGAATAACTTCAACCTGATGTTTAAGATAATAATACAAGACATCTTTCAGGTTCAAAATCTTCGGCTCGTTATTTACAATGGCCAGCATATTAATACCAAAATTGGACTGCATGGCCGTATGTTTAAACAAATTATTCAGAACAACGTTCGGGTTCACATCCCTACGCAATTCAATAACAATACGCATACCTGTACGGTCCGATTCATCCCGAAGATCCGTAATGCCCTCAATACGCTTGTCGCGCACCAATTCAGCAATCTTCTCGACCAGACGAGCCTTGTTCACTTGGTAAGGCAGCTCATGCACGATAATCCTTGCTTTATTGCCAATTTCCTCTATGGTGGTCTTTGCCCGCATGGTCACAGATCCGCGGCCCGTTTGGTACGCCTGACGAATGCCAGAGCGTCCTAAGATATAACCTGCTGTCGGAAAATCCGGCCCTTGAATATAATCCATAAGTTCCATCGGCGTAATATCAGGGTTTTCGATCATTGCCTGCACACCGTTGATAACCTCGCCCAAGTTATGCGGAGGAATATTGGTAGCCATTCCGACTGCAATCCCGCCAACGCCGTTGACCAGCAAGTTAGGATAACGTGCAGGCAACACGACGGGCTCACTTTCTTCACCGTCGTAGTTCGGCATGAAATCAACGGTTTCTTTGTTCAAATCACGCAGCATTTCCATTGCAATCTTCGATAATCGCGCTTCAGTGTAACGCATCGCAGCCGCCATATCTCCATCAACGGAGCCAAAGTTGCCGTGTCCGTCCACCAGCATATATCGCAAGGAAAAATCCTGCGCCATCCGCACCATCGTATCATATACAGCCGTATCACCATGAGGATGATATTTACCGATAACTTCGCCGACGATTCTTGCTGATTTTTTGTAAGGTTTGTCTGGCGACATGCCCAGCTCGGACATCGCGTACAAAATACGACGGTGTACCGGCTTTAGTCCATCCCGCACATCAGGCAAGGCACGGCTAACAATAATACTCATGGCATAATCCATAAAGGATTCGCGCATTTCCACTCCGATATCCCTGTTGATGATCTGCGGGTTATTTTGATCGGCCATGCTGGTCCTCCTTCTCGTCCTTCAATACATTGCTCTCTATGTGAAAAGCCTAACAAGATAATGCCTGTATACGCTGCTCTCTGCGCAGGATTTTGGCTGAAACCCTCATCTGTATAATTATATTACTTTCACAAAAAGAGCACAATTAAACGCCTCTGTCCCCTTTACAGCGTAAATCCCTCGTCTGCCTCTTCCTCCAGAAGCAGATAGCTATTCCCCTACATCACTAACAAGCCCTGATTATAACAAATTCCCCTGAGCTGGGGATTAGCCCCCACCATAAGGGCCTTTTCCACATACAATACGTATACGGTCAGGGCTAATATAGCAAGATTCCGAAAAACGCCGTATTTCTCTATTATATCATTGTTTTCCGCGCTTGTCCTTTAGTTTCCCTTGTTTTGTTAAAGTGTTGTTATTTCCAAGCATGTGACTCATATTACGAAAAGAAAGGGATGAGAATACTTGTCTATTCAGAGAGTAGCCAGTAAGTGGAGCAAAACAAATGCCATTCTCCCCAATCCGACGTTAGCCGCTTATATACCGGAGACACGTTTGTACACATTCGAGCACTTGAACGAAATGTTAGGGTTGTATGGAACTGTCTATATCAAGCCGGATAACGGTACTTATGGAAAAGGGGTGATGCGCGCAGAAAAACTCACAGAGCCGCTCCCGCCAACAGAAGGAGGAATCATCGAGGAGAGAACCTGGTACGTCCTTCGTTATGAGGTAGAAACCCTTACTTTTGAAAGCATGGAAGAACTGCATAAGGTAGTTTCTGCTCGCATACGGAAGCGTCCATATCTGATCCAACGCGGGATTCCCCTTCTTCAGTACGAAGAACGTCCTTTTGATCTACGGGTATTAACACAGATGAACTTGAGAAAACAATGGGAAACGACGCTTATTATAGGACGAATAGCTGCTCCTGACAAAGTCGTCACCAATCATCACAACGGTGGCACTGTACGCTTTTTCAATGAACTTGTAGCACCCTATCTGGATGTGAAGGAAGCAGTGCGTCTGGAGCAAAAATTATCGAAAATGGGCGAACGGGTAGCTTGGCAGCTGCAAAAAAAATACCCTCAGCTAAAGGAAATTGGATTGGATGTGGGACTGGATCAGCAGATCTATCCGTGGATTTTGGAGGTTAATACGAGACCAGCCATTAAAGTCTTTTCTTTCCTTCCAAACAAAAGTCTTTATCATAAAATATTCAGATATGCTGTAGGCTATGGCCGTTATTCATCATCCACGGGCAAGCCTGCACGCTCTAAGAAAAAGGCCTAGAGCATTGACATTAAGTATTCAAGTTCCCTCAGGCTGGTTAATGAACAAGAAAAGGGACGCCGTTTGGGCGCCCCTTGGTATTGAATAACAAGCAAATAGCACATTGGCTAAGATGAGAATATTACACATTAAAAATCGAGATTTTTCACATACTTAGCATGTTCCTGGATAAAGTCGCGGCGCGGTTCTACATTATCTCCCATTAGGGTATTGAACAGTGTATCTGCCAGCATCGCATCATTAATGGTTACCTGTAGCATGGTGCGGCTCTCAGGGTCCATTGTCGTTTCCCACAGCTGTGTCGCGTTCATCTCGCCCAAACCTTTATAGCGCTGTACATTGTACTTCGCATTTTCTCCAAATTCCCTGATGATCTCATCGCGTTCCGCCTCAGAGTTCGCATAACGTACAACTTTGTTTCGCTCTACCTTGAATAGCGGTGGCTGAGCGATATAAATATAGCCTGCATCAATGATTTTACGCATATACCGATAGAAAAACGTCAGCAGCAGCGTGCGAATATGAGCACCATCGACATCCGCATCCGTCATGATAATGACTTTGTGATAACGTGCTTTGGCAATGTCAAAATCGTCTCCGATCCCTGTCCCCATTGCAGTTACCATCGACCGAATTTCATCACTGGACAAAATGCGATCCAGGCGTGCCTTCTCCACGTTCAGGATTTTACCGCGAATCGGCAAAATAGCTTGAAAGTGACGATCACGGCCCTGTTTGGCCGATCCGCCCGCTGAATCACCTTCGACGATGTACAGCTCACTAATCGAAGCATCCTTGGAGGAGCAGTCCGCTAGCTTGCCGGGAAGAGAGCTGATTTCCAGCGCACTTTTACGACGCGTCAACTCCCGTGCTTTGCGGGCTGCTTCACGGGCACGGGCTGCTTGAAGGGATTTATCAACTACGCGGCGAGAAACAGATGGGTTTTCCTCCAGAAATTCCTGAAGTTTCTCAGCGAACAGGGATTCGACAATCCCTCGTACCTCGCTGTTACCCAGCTTTGTTTTGGTCTGACCCTCAAATTGCGGTTCCGGGATTTTGACGGAGATAATTGCCGTCAGCCCTTCACGCACATCATCCCCGGTCAGGTTGGCATTGCTATCCTTAATCATGCCGTTTTTGCGTGCATAATCGTTAATAATCCGGGTTAATGCACTTTTGAAGCCAGATTCGTGTGTTCCGCCCTCATGCGTGTTGATATTGTTGGCGAAAGAATAAATATTCTCGGTATAGCTGTCGTTATATTGCAGCGCAACTTCGACCTGAATCATATCGCGTGAGCCTTCGACATAAATCGGCTGCTCATGAAGTGCTTCTCTCTGTTGATTCAAAAATTGCACGTATTCACTGATTCCGCCCTCGTAGTGGAATGTATCACTGGCACCTGTCCGCTCATCAGTCAGGCTGATCGCAATTCCTTTGTTCAGAAACGCCAGCTCACGAATCCGCGTTTGAAGCGTATCATAGTCATATACGGTTGTTTCTGTAAAAATTTGCTCATCGGGGTAAAATGTCGTCTGGGTTCCCGTCTCGTCTGTGTCACCGATAACTCTTACATCATACTGCGGCACACCACGATGGTACTCCTGTTCATACACATGTCCGTCCCGTTTGACACGAACGACCATTTTGCTGGAGAGAGCGTTCACTACGGATACACCAACCCCGTGCAGACCGCCAGAGACCTTATACCCTCCGCCTCCGAATTTACCACCTGCATGAAGTACAGTCATAACGACTTCCAGCGCTGATTTTTTCATTTTGGCGTGCTCACTTACTGGAATACCGCGACCGTTGTCTGTAACGGTAACGCTATTATCCTCGTGAACGACAACTTGAATGCTGTCACAATAGCCCGCCAGCGCTTCGTCAATGCTGTTGTCCACAACTTCCCAGACCAAATGATGGAGACCTTTGGCACTCGTGGAGCCAATATACATCCCGGGACGTTTCCGAACCGCTTCCAGGCCCTCCAGGACCTGAATCTCGCCCGCATCATAAGACGGTTGATTCATAGACATGCCTTTCACCTACTTCTATAGATTTCTATGTTAAGCATTGGCAACAAACTGGTTTGCCCGCTTTTTGAGTGTTGTTGAGGAGATGGGGGAATAATACACCGTATTCTGAGTCACTACAATGGACTTGGCTTCCTCTTCGCCAATCATCTCGACATGCTTTTGCTGCTGGGCATGGTTCACGTATTGCTTGGAGATTTTGGAGGATTTTTCAATCGAGATATCGAAAATAGCCACAAGCTCTGACGAGCGGATGATTTTTTCGCCACCCAGATGAATATACATATCGGTTACTCACTCCTTAGTATTCCACATGCCCGTCGTGGACGTGATAAATATTCGCATCCTTAAGTCGTTCCGCGTTCAAACTCTCAATCCCGGTTGCGGTGATAAAAGTCTGTACCTTGCTCTGGAAAGTTTCGATCAGCTGAGTTTGGCGATAGGGATCTAGCTCAGACAAAACGTCATCCAGTAGCAGGACAGGATATTCACCAATTTCCTCATGAATTAATTCAATTTCGGCCAGCTTCAAGGACAGGGCCGTCGTCCGCTGCTGCCCCTGAGAGCCATACGTATGCACTTCTCTGCCATTAATGGCAAAGGCCAAATCATCACGATGGGGTCCCGCCAAAGTCATACCACGGCGGATTTCCTGTTCCCTCATTTGGGATAACTTTATCATAAAACGCTCCAATAAGACAGCTTCATCTTCTTCCTCCGGCTCACTGAAGGAGGGAACATAGGATAATTTTAGCTCTTCAGTCCCCCCCGCGATTCCTTCATGAATGGCCTGAGCCCACCTTTGCAGCTTTGTTATAAATTGTTTCCGCTTTTTAACAATTTTAACACCATGCTCAACAAGTTGCTCGTTCCATACCTCCAGCATCAGTTGCACCGAGGCCATATCTTTCCCCCACGCTTGCTTGAGCAGGTTGTTTCGCTGAGCCAGTACCTTTTGATATTGCTGCAAATGATACAGATAGCCCGGAGCTACCTGTCCAATTTCCATGTCAAGAAACCGGCGGCGAACCCCCGGTGTTCCTTTGACAATTTCCAGATCCTCGGGCGCAAACATGACCACGTTTAACGAACCGATAAAATCACTCAGCTTTCGCTGCTCCAGTCCGTTGATCTTCGCTTTTTTACCATGTGTGGATAACGAAAGATCAAGCCTGATTTTCCCGTATTTTTTATCCACATCTGCAGCCAGATGGGTAGAAGCAGCCCCGAAAGAAATTAACTCCTTATCACGCGACGTTCTGTGGCTTTTGGTCAAAGCCAGCACAAAAATCGCCTCTACGAGATTCGTTTTGCCCTGGGCATTTTGTCCAATCAGCAAATTAACGGGCCCAAAATCACTCAGCTCCAGCTGTTCATAGTTCCGGTACTGCTGCAAAGCAATGTTGTTCACAAACACATAGGGTCCCCCTTGCTACTCCGTACCTAAAAGGAGTCCTTGCCGACTAGGCGATTATGCTCCTGTCGTAACCTCGAAACTTCCGTTGTCCTCTACTTCTACAGTATCGCCAGGGTAAAGCTTTCTTCCCCGACGTTCTTCCGGCTCACCATTAACGCGAACTTGTCCCTCCTGTAAGAGGGCTTTGGCCATTCCACCTGTAGATACACAGTCAGCCAGTTTTAAAAATTGATCGAGCTTGATGTACTCGGTCTGTATCGCTATACGTTTCAAGGCTTGTTCATCCTTTCGTTTGTTCTCGGGTGGGTAATGCTACATGTTAGTTGGTTGTGCGGTATGGCAGGATAATGTACAGCGCATTGCTGGAATCTGCCGGTTTTAAAATAATCGGGCTCATGATGCCAGTGAAAGCGATCGTCAACTGCTCACTGTCAATCACCTTCAGCACGTCGAGCATATATTTGGAGTTGAATGAGATTTTGAGTGGCTCTCCCTCAAATTTGGAGACAGTTACTTCCTCACGTACTTTACCAAGCTCAGAGGAGCTAGAGGAAATTTCCAGACCACCATTTTCCAAAGACTGCATTTTTACAATATTCGTTTTTTCCTCACGGGACAGCAAATAAGCACGGTCGATAGACTCGCTCAAACTTTTTGTATCCACAATCAGTTCTGTTTTATAGGAGGTCGGAATAATCCTAGAAGTATCAGGATAGGTTCCATCCAGAATGCGGGAATAAAAGAGTACCCGGTCCACTTTGAAAAGCACCTGATTGTCCGCTACAACAATATCCACAAGCATATTTTGGTCCGGAATAATCCTACTCAGCTCATTCAGCGTTTTGCCTGCAATGACAACATTGCTAAAACGCAAGCCTTCAGATGATTCCAATCGAGCGCTGCGGGTGGCCAGGCGGTGGCGGTCCGTTGCTACAAACTTTAATTCTCCCTCAGCCAAATTCCATAATACCCCGGTCAAAATAGGTGTTGTTTCGTGGGTAGAAATGGAGAAAACCGTCTGTTTGATCATATTTTTGAGCAAATCACCTGGTACAGAGATAACCTGATTTTCTTCAATGTTGGGAAGCACCGGGAATTCCTCAGGGTCCAAACCAACGATCTGAATTTCAGTCGCACCAGACGAGATGAAGGTTTGGAACTGATCCTTCACCTCCATACGAATCTCTTGAGACGGTAGTTTTTTGATAATTTCGACAAAGAATTTGGCTGGCAGGACAACACTTCCGGGGTGTTCAACCTGAACGACAGTCTGGTCTCCATCCTCCATTGGAATAAAAGATTGAATAGAGATATCTGTGTCACTGGCCGTCAGTGTCACTCCTTGATGATTCACATCCAGCTTAATACCACTAAGAATTGGAATCGTAGTCCGACTCGATATAGCTTTGGATACATGCTGTATAGCCTCGTTTAAAACGTTTTTCAGAATGCTGATCTTCATAAGTTCCTCCTACGGGTTTTATTCCTTCAAGCACGCGTTGGCGCGGGCCTTATTTAGGTGATGTATATCTTTAAAATATAGTAGTAATAGTAATAGGCGCACTGAATATGTGGATAAGTAGGTTTAAACCTAATAAAATCAAGCCTATCCACATGTGTATAAATTGTGTATAGGCTCTGAACTTGTTCAGGTTGGATTTTTGATTTTCTCTATTAGGTTGTTGATAACTTTGAACAGCTCCTGATCCACTTGAATGGATTTGGAGATTTTTTCGTGCGCATGAATGACTGTTGTATGATCGCGTCCACCAAAGGCTTCGCCAATTTTAGGCAGAGAATAGTCGGTTAACTCACGCGACAGGTACATAGCGATCTGTCGTGGAAATGCCACAGCCTTTGTCCGCTTACGCGCCTTAAAATCTTCCAGGCGCAGATTGTAAAATTCCCCGACTTGATGCTGTATATCCTGAATCGTGATCATTTTAGGGCGGCTGGACGGGATAATATCCTTCAACGCCTCGGCCGCAAGATGACTTGATACATCCTGATTGGTTAAGGATGAATAGGCGACAACGCGAATCAACGCTCCCTCCAGCTCACGGATGTTTGTATCAATCTGGTTGGCGATATACATCATGGCCTCGTTGGGAATGTCCAGGTTTTCCGCACGGGCTTTTTTCCGAAGGATAGCGATTCTGGTCTCCAAATCCGGTGGCTGAATATCCGTAATGAGTCCCCACTCGAAGCGGGAGCGCAGCCGTTCCTCCAGCGTCGGAATTTCCTTAGGAGGTCGGTCACTGGAGATGATAATCTGCTTGCGTTCCTCATGAAGCGCATTGAACGTATGGAAAAATTCCTCCTGAGTCGATTCCTTGCCCGCAATGAATTGAATATCATCAATGAGCAAAATATCAATGTTGCGATATTTGTTCCGGAAGCTCTCCCCGCGGTTATCCCGGATGGCATTAATGAATTCGTTAGTAAACTTCTCCGACGATAAATATACGACCTTGCTGGTCGGATTGTGCTCCAAAATATAGTGCCCGATGGCGTGCATCAGATGCGTTTTGCCCAAACCTACACCGCCGTAAAGAAACAGCGGATTGTATGCTTTGGCCGGCGCCTCGGCGACGGCCAGCGATGCTGCGTGAGCAAAACGGTTCCCCGATCCGATGACGAATGTATCGAATGTATATTTGGGATTTAGCATATGGGACACGGCCTCTTCATGTACGACCGGCTGCTGCTGAGGTTGCTGCTGAAGATCGAACTCGGGAGGCTTGTTTTCCTCAATGACGAACTTAACCTCCAGCTGCTTACCCAAAATTTCATAAACCGTTGCTCCGACTAGCTTGGTATAGCGGCTTTCGAGCCATTCCACGGCAAAAGTTGTCGGGGCAGAAATCACAATGGAGTGGTCATTCAGTTTCGCTGCCTTGGTAGCCTTAAACCAAGTGTCGTAACTCGGCTTACTCAGCTTGGTTTGTATAATGGATAGAATTTGCTGCCATAGTTCAGAGATATGGCTGTCCACAGACGTCACTCCTTTTAAATCCTGACATTTTGCCGATTGACTGAGAGCTGCTCCCGGCGTTTCGGCAAAACGCCTAAAATCCCAAAAATATTGTTGAAGGCCATAAAAAGACATACCGCCGCCTAAATCATGCGGCAGTGTGGTGAGAGAACGCAGCACAAAATGGCCCTGAAAAATAACTGATGGAAAATTCCACTGCTATGGGCAGAAGAAGGGCGAAATTTCTCAGGAGGGAATGTGCGGCACGATCCGTTCTCTTAATCCCGCAGGCCAAAACAGGACTGCAATATGTCGAAATCAAATGAAAAATGTAGAATATATCCCCAGAATCCCGAATCCGCACAAAAACAAAAAGATGGATAAATTGAACTTGTTCACAACTTTATCCACAGGGTGTTGATAATATGGAGGGTAAAACAACATATTCACATTCAAAAGTAATATCATCATAGCAAAAGAAGCCTTGTATTTCAATGACTCGTGGTTATTTATCCACAAATTCAATCTGTTGTGTACAATTTTTATTCACAACACAAGATATTGTTTATAATTTGTTCAGTTTTCGACAATAACTCTTTTTTGCTCTAAAATGTTATGCACAGGTTATGACCATTTAAATCACAATTCTGTTCTTTTTGTGAATCTGTGTATAACAGCCGTTGCCTTTTGGTTACAGGGACTTGTTTTTCTGTTGAAAATTTCCGGTAACGTTTCCGACATTGTTTTTGAATGAACTGGCGACAGCGATCCGAAAAAGACTGAATTAAAGTTGGAAAATGAATAGATGATAGATACGAGTAGTTTCGGCAGGGGAAGAATGCAGATGAGTTGCTGAATGAGAGAAGAGAGAAACAAAAAAGTGTCGCTAAATTAGGGCAAATGAGAGTGAAGTAATGAATGTATGAGAAGGATCGGATTTCTGAACACGAAAAAGAGGGAGAGGACTCACAATCACATTGACTTTGACGGTTATTTGTGGTTAAATGTACAAAGGTGTTTTTTGTGGAGATTGCTACGTTAGGTATATTCCATATAAAACGTATTCCTTGTAAGGAGGTGCAGCACAATGAGACCGACTTTCAGACCGAATGTCAGCAAACGTAAAAAGGTTCACGGCTTCCGTAAAAGAATGAGCACAAAGAATGGCCGTAAAGTTTTGGCGGCTCGTCGCCAAAAAGGTAGAAAAGTATTGAGTGCGTAATGCGTGCATAAAGACCACTACGGTGGTCTTTTTTTTCATAATTGAGGTATTAACGGACCGGATCGCTTCCTCTAATTTGTAGAAATGCAATGAAAAAGAGGGTGAAGTGCCGAATCCTGCGCTATATTAGATGAAGCTTTTGAAAATGAATGTAAAATAAGCGAGATTACCATGACGGAATGTTGTCCATACTTCTTACTATATAAGAGGTAAGGATTGACTTACCGAAGTGTGTAAAAGAGATGAGCAAGGAGAAGCGCCGTGCAAAAAAAATTGCGTCTTCGAAACCGGGCGGACTTTGGGCGTGTATACCGCCATGGCAAATCTTTTGCCAACCATCAGTTTGTGGTGTACTGGTTCCGCCGTAGAGAGGTAGAGCAGTTCCGTGTCGGAATTTCTGCCAGCAAGAAGATCGGCAATGCAGTTGTCCGTAACCGGATGCGCAGAATCGTCAAGGAAATTGTGCGTCATCATGAGCATGAATTGGTGGAGCAGATTGATTTGATTTTTATTGTCCGTAAGGGTGCGGTTACGATGTCGTATCAAGAGCTGGAGAAAAGCGTGCTGCACGTTCTGCGCAAAGCCTCGCTGCTCAAGTCTTCACGCCGATAGTCAGTATCTTTGTCCTACAGGATATGGTATGATTTACGTTGGAATGGATTGGTTAAGAAAGGGGTTATGAAGTGTCGCGTTTGAAGACTCAACGGGGGAAATGGTTCCTCCTAATTGCCGTATTGGCACTTGTTGCCGTACTGTCCGGGTGTGCCCCGACGGTTCACAATTCTTACACGACGGCAGACTTGGCCAACGGATCGTGGTGGCAAAGATATGTCGTTTACTGGTTTTCGTATGCGCTGGATACATTTGCCCAATGGTTCTCTGGAGAGTATGGCCTGGCCGTACTGATACTGGTGATTATCGTGCGCACCATTATTTTGCCGCTTACACTCAAGCAAGTACGCAGTTCCAAAGCTATGCAGGCCATTCAGCCGCAATTAAAAGAAATTCAAGCGAAATACAAGGATACACCTGAGAAAGTCCAGCAAGAGACGATGAGATTGTTTCAGGAAAACAAGGTCAACCCGATGGCGGGCTGTCTGCCTTTAGTCGTGCAAATGCCGATTTTTATCGCGCTTTATAATGCCATTTACTATAATTCGGCATTACGGGATCATGACTTTTTGTGGCTCCAGTTAGGTAAACCGGATCACTTCTTCATCCTGCCGATTCTGGCAGCGATTACGACATTTGTCCAAACCTGGATGATGATGAAAATGAATCCTACGCCGCAGCAGGGACCTATGCAGTTTTTGCTGTACGTTTACCCGGTGCTGATTCTGTTCATGTCGTATAACTTCCCATCCGCTTTGCCGTTGTATTGGTTCTACAGTAATATCTACACAATTATTCAAAACTATTTCCTTTATCGCAATAATGGTAAAGAAGCTGCCCTGGCGAATGTGAAAACAGCCAGTCATACAAAAACAGGTTCCTCCAATAGCAAGAAAAAGAACAACAGAAACTCGAAGGGGGCTAAAAAGTCGAGATGACCAAGGTCGTGACATCAGGAAAAACCGTTGAAGATGCTGTAAAACAAGGACTCTCCCAACTGGGAGTAAGCCGTGAACGGGTAACCGTAAACGTGTTGGAACAGCCGTCAAAAGGATTCCTGGGATGGCTCGGGGTCAAGAAGGCCAAGGTGGAGCTTACGCTGTTGTCTGAACCGTCTCCCGAAACCATACACGCGGCTGAACCTCATGTATCGGCTCAAGTGCCTTCTAGTATAGGACAGGCTATTTCAGAAGCTGCGCCTGTTGCGCGGGAAGCACACATCAGTTCGGAAGCCTCTGAGGGACAAGTTGATCCCTATGAGGAGGCGACTCGTTTTATCCGCGAAACAGCAGCAGGAATGGGATTGGACGTTGAAGTTGATGTCCACCACCGCAAGGATGAAAGTATACTGGATATCTCCGGTCCGTCGCTCGGCATGCTGATTGGTCGTCGGGGACAGACCCTGGACGCATTGCAGTATCTGACGAATATTGTTGCCAACCGTCATTCTGACAAATTCATCCGAATTGTTCTGGATGCCGAGCAATTTCGCGCACGTCGGCAGAAAACGCTGGAGGATTTGGCAGATCGGTTGGCGAACCAGGCTATTCGTTACGGCAAGGAAGTCGTGTTGGAGCCAATGCCGTCACAGGAGCGAAAGCTGATTCATGCCAAGCTTCAACAGCATGCGCAGGTTAGAACATACAGCAAAGGGGACGAGCCGAATCGGCGCGTCGTCATTGCCAAAAAATAATCCGACGCAATGGATCTCTGCATGGTGCAGAAGCCATTGCTTTTTTTCTTATATTTCTGGTGAAACGGATGCCGTCCTTACTCAAGGACGGCAAAGCCGGTTCTACTTGATAGGAGGTAGAAACGATATGCTGAGCGATACCATAGCTGCCATTGCAACGGCTGTCGGCGAGGGCGGCATTGCGGTCATACGGGTCAGCGGCCCGGAAGCTGTCACGGAAGTGGAGGATTTGTTCCGCAGTAAAACGCCTTTAAGCAAGGCTCCATCTCACACGGTACACTATGGACATATTATAGATCCTCACAACCATGAAAAGGTGGAGGAAGTTTTAGTGACGGTGATGCGGGCGCCACGCTCTTTCACAACAGAAGATGTAGTAGAGATCAGTACTCATGGCGGAGTAGTAGCCGTCAAACGGGTTATGGATTTATTATTGCTGCAAAATATACGTTTGGCCGAGCCAGGCGAATTCACGAAGCGAGCCTTTTTGAATGGTCGTATTGACCTGAGCCAGGCAGAGGGGGTCATCGACCTTATTCGTTCGAAGTCAGATAAAGCCTTTTCGGTCGCTCTGAAGCAGGTGGATGGACATCTGTCGCAAAATATTCGTCGCTTGCGTAATATTTTGGTAGAAACGCTCGCTCATATTGAAGTAAACATTGATTATCCTGAGCATGACGTGGAATCTTTTACGTCTGAGTTAATTAAGGATAAGAGCAGCCAGGTCATGGCCGAGATTGATCGGCTGCTGCATACGGCAGAGCAGGGGAAAATTTTGCGTGAGGGTCTGACCACAGCGATTGTCGGAAGACCGAATGTGGGCAAATCCTCGCTGTTGAATACACTGGCTCAGGGTGAACGGGCGATTGTGACCGATATTCCGGGCACCACTCGTGATGTTATTGAGGAATATGTCACGGTTAATAACATCCCGCTCAAGCTGTTGGACACCGCCGGGATTCGTGAAACGATGGATGTAGTGGAACGAATCGGAGTAGAGCGTTCGAGAACGGCGGTCAGTGAAGCGGATCTGTTGCTCGTTGTGATTAATGCCAACGAACCGCTACATGAGGATGAAATGGCATTAATGGAACAAATCCGCGGTAGACAAGCGATTATCATTATGAATAAAATGGACTTACCGGCTCAAGTGGACCGGGATTTGCTGCTGCGCTATGTACCTGAGGAGCTCATCGTACCGATGTCCGTCAAGGAGAACGAGGGAGCAGACCGACTGGAGCAGGCCATATCCAATTTATTTTTCAGCGGTAAGCTGGAATCAGCCGATATGACATATGTCAGCAATGTAAGGCATATTGCTTTGTTGAAGAAGGCTCGCCAATCACTGGCAGATGCCTATGAAGCTGCAGATCAATTTGTACCAATCGACATGATTCAGATTGATGTAAGGCTGGCGTGGGAGCATTTGGGTGAAATTGTGGGCGATACTGCGCATGATGCGTTAATAGATCAAATATTTTCACAATTTTGTCTGGGGAAATAGGACATTCAAGCATGGCTGGTATAAGCCCTGCTATCGTTATAGATATACAAATGCATATTCGGCGGAAGACCGAAATGTATAAGGAGGTAAGAGAGGTATGGGATATCAAGGAGGCGACTATGATGTAATTGTCGTAGGCGCGGGCCATGCGGGCGTAGAATCCGCCTTGGCAGCAGCCCGGATGGGCTGTCGTACGTTGATGATTACAATTAACCTGGATATGGTCGCGTTTATGCCCTGCAACCCGTCTATTGGCGGTCCTGCAAAGGGTCATGTAGTGCGGGAAATTGATGCTTTGGGCGGTGAAATGGGCCGCAATATCGACAAGACATTTATCCAAATGCGTATGCTGAATACAGGTAAGGGACCTGCAGTTCATGCATTGCGTGCACAGGCTGACAAGTTCTCTTATCAGCATACGATGAAGGAAACAATGGAGAAGGAACCCAATCTTACCCTGCGTCAAGGCATGGTGGAAGAACTGATTATTGAAGACGGCCATTGCGTAGGCGTGATTACGAAGACAGGCACAGAGTATCGAAGCAAAGCAGTTGTGCTGACTACAGGGACCTATCTGCGCGGAAAAATCATTATGGGTGAGCTGATGTATGAGAGTGGTCCGAACAATCAGCAGCCTTCGGTGAGATTGGCTGAGCATTTGAAAGAGCTGGGCTTTGATCTCGTTCGATTCAAGACAGGCACACCGCCACGGGTGCATAAGGATACGATTGATTTTAGCAAAACGGAAATTCAGCCGGGGGACGACCAACCGAAGTTTTTTTCTTACGAAACGAAGTCTTCGGATAATGAACAGCTCCCTTGCTGGCTGACGTATACTTCGGTAGAAACACATCAGATTATTAATGATAATTTGCATCGTGCGCCGATGTTCTCCGGTCTGATCGAAGGTACGGGCCCGCGTTATTGTCCATCCATTGAAGATAAAGTGGTACGTTTCAGTGATAAGCCGAAGCACCAAATCTTTTTGGAGCCTGAGGGTAAAAACACATCTGAATACTATGTTCAAGGCTTGTCGACCAGCTTGCCGGAGGATGTACAATTAGCTGTACTGCGCACCATTCCGGGGATGGAAAAGGTAGAGATGATGCGTAACGGCTATGCTATTGAGTATGATGCGATGGTCCCTACGCAATTGTGGCCTACTTTGGAGACGAAAAAGGTCCCTGGCTTGTTCACGGCAGGCCAGATTAATGGTACTTCCGGTTATGAGGAAGCCGCTGGTCAAGGCATTATGGCAGGGATTAACGCAGCTCGTAAGGTGCAGGGCAAAGAGCCTGTTGTATTGGATCGCTCTCAAGGCTACATTGGAGTTCTGATCGACGATCTGGTAACTAAAGGTACGAATGAGCCTTACCGCCTGCTGACATCCCGCGCAGAATACCGTCTATTGTTGCGCCATGATAATGCAGATCTGCGATTGACGCCGATTGGGCATGAGATTGGCCTGATTACGGATGAACGGTATGAACGCTTTTTGGACAAAAAGCAAAAGGTAGAACAAGAGATTGAGCGTCTTCGCTTGGCGAAGGTTCGTCCAGTTGATGTAAATGAAATGTTGGAGCAAGGCGGTTCCGCACCGATACAAGATGGTAGTAATTTGTTAACGGTGCTGCGTCGACCAGAGATCAGCTATGCACAGGTTGCGCAAATTTCACCTTCACCTATCGCTCTCACTGAAGAAGAGCAGGAGCAGGTCGAAATCCAAATTAAGTATGCGGGCTACATTGAGAAGCAATTGATGCATGTAGAACGTCTGCAAAAGATGGAGAAAAAGAAGCTTCCAGAGGATATTGCATACCATGAGGTTCAAGGTTTGGCTATTGAAGCGAAGCAGAAGCTTGAAAAAATCCGTCCCATGTCCATCGGCCAGGCATCCCGTATCTCGGGCGTGACCCCTGCGGATATATCCATTCTGCTGGTCTATCTGGAGCATTATAATCGCGTAACGGCAGCGAGGGGATCATAAATGGACGCCATACAGCAGCAATTTAAGCAGCGACTGGCCGAGCATAGCATTGTGATCAATGACAGTCAGCTAGAGCAGTTTGAAACGTATTATCGTGTGTTGATAGAGTGGAATGAGAAAATGAACCTGACGGGGATTACAGAGCGTGATGCAGTGTACACCAAGCATTTTTACGATTCTCTTTCACTCGCCTTCTATGTTCCGTTAAAGGATGTGGGGAGCCTGGCTGACATTGGGTCAGGCGCAGGTTTCCCTGGCATTCCTTTGAAAATATGCTTTCCACATATTCAATTGACTATTGTGGACTCGCTGAACAAACGCATACAGTTCTTAGCACATGTGGTAGAGCAGTTGAGGTTGGAAAATGTTGAACTGATTCACAGCAGGGCAGAGGAGCTAGGACGTAAAGCAGGCTACCGCGATAGTTACGATCTGGTTACCGCCAGAGCTGTTGCCCGGCTTGCGGTACTGAATGAATTTTGTTTGCCTTTTGTCCGTGAAGGAGGTCACTTTGCTGCGATGAAGGGCAGTGATCCAACGGAAGAAATCAAGGAAGCTTCCTACAGCCTGAAAGAGCTAAAGGGTAAAATTAAGCATGTTCAAGCTTTTCATCTACCTGTTGAGGATGCAGCCAGACATATGGTTATTATTGAAAAAAGAGCAGCTACACCAAGGAAATATCCGCGCAAGCCGGGTACTCCCTTGAAAACTCCGTTAGTGTAAATGTTTGAAAAAGAGTGAGTGTTTCACGTGAAACATTCACTTTTTTTATGGCTGAATCGGTAGCTAGTACGGGAACGACAATTTATTAACTGATCCTTCCGAAAAGCTGGTAGAGACGATAGGATTATGGTTAGAAAAGTGATAGAATAGAGATAATCGTTTTAATGTAAGTTGACTACTCCCCGTACTCATTTATCAAGATATACATATAGGGGAGTGGGGCAACAAGGTCAGGAAAGTACGTGGAGTGTACCCACTTACGGGGCTGTCTCATATAAAAGGGGGCTATGATCCGCGTAAGTAACTGTTTTTCACGAAGCGCTGTAAGTATGGTGCTATTATGAAATTAGGTGGTATTATACGGAATGAAAGAACAATTTTCCAAGCTATTTGGTTTGACGGAGCGATCTACTGGGGACGAAATAAAACAAATTCCCGTTCGGGATATTGTCAGCAGTCCTTATCAGCCCCGCACCATATTTGACGACGAAAAGATTGATGAGCTATGCCAGACCATTAAAACGCATGGTGTAATTCAACCGATTGTCGTCCGTTTCCGTAATGGACAATATGAAATTATAGCAGGGGAACGTCGTTGGAGAGCTGTTACCAAACTGGGAATGGACACGATTCCAGCCATTGTTCGTGAGTTTAATGATTCACAAGCTGCATCCATCGCATTGATTGAGAATCTTCAACGAGAAGGGCTGACTGCGATTGAAGAAGCAGTGGCTTACCAGAAGCTGATTGATCTCCATCAGCTTACTCAGGAAAGTCTTGCTCAGCGACTGGGCAAAAGCCAATCTACCATTGCTAACAAGATACGACTGCTTCATCTGCCAGAGAGAGTGAAAGAGGCTCTAATGGAACGGAAGGTGTCCGAGCGTCATGCTCGTGCGTTATTGTCATTAGAGACCGAAGAGCTACAGTATAAGGTTTTGGATGAAGTCATTGCTAAGGAACTCAATGTAAAGCAGACAGAGGCACGAGTGGCCTTTTATAAACAAGTGTCAACGATTAAGAAATCCAAGCGGATTTCCTTTACCAAGGATGTCCGGCTTGCGCTGAATACGATTCGTCAATCCATTGATATGGTGTCTGGCTCAGGCCTGGATATCAAAACCAAGGAGTCCGATCACGAGGATCACTATGAGATTGTCATTCAAATTCCCAAACGTAAGTAAGGGATGCAGCGTACAGGCGGCAGCAATTGCCGCTTTTTCTGTCTAACGCCCAATAAAACCGCAGCATACTCGTATTCATTCTATAAAATTGCCGGTATCCGTAAGTTAAGGATTAAGTAACGTCTCCATAGAGCATTTTGCATCATGGAATGTAGCAGAATTCCGATTAAATTATGAGGTGAATGAAGTGTCAAAAATAATAGCCGTAGCCAATCAAAAGGGCGGAGTGGGCAAAACAACTACTTCCGTGAATTTGGGCGCCGGACTTGCTTCCCTCGGCAAAAGGGTATTGCTCGTGGATATCGACCCGCAAGGTAATACAACCAGCGGTGTGGGTATCAATAAGGCGGATGTGGCAAATTGCATTTATGATGTACTCATTAATGAGGTAGATCCTAGTGAGGCGATTGTCAGCACACAGATTGAGGGGCTGGATATTATTCCAGCAACCATTCAGCTAGCCGGTGCGGAGATCGAACTGGTACCGACTATATCTCGTGAGCTGAGATTAAAAAGATCACTCCAGCTCGTAAAGCATAATTACGATTATATATTAATTGATTGCCCTCCATCGTTGGGTATTTTGACGCTCAATTCATTAACGGCCTCCGATTCAGTCATTATTCCAATCCAGTGTGAATATTACGCATTGGAGGGATTAAGCCAGCTATTGAATACGGTGCGGTTAGTACAGAAGCATTTAAACACCTCATTGCAAATTGAGGGCGTATTGTTAACGATGTTTGATGCCCGTACGAATTTGGGTATTCAAGTGATTGAAGAAGTGAAAAAGTACTTTCAAAGCAAGGTTTATCAGACGATTATTCCACGCAATGTAAGACTTAGCGAAGCCCCATCGCATGGCCAGTCCATTATTACGTATGATCCCCGCTCTCGTGGGGCAGAGGTATATATTGAGTTGGCAAAGGAAGTGGTATCTTATGAGTAAACGGTTGGGAAAGGGACTGGATGCACTCATTCCCTCCCTTACGGTCAATGAAGAGGACAAGGTTGTTGACATTCCGCTTAGCCAGTTGCGTGCAAACCCGTACCAGCCTCGAAAAACGTTTGATGATGAATCCATTAAAGAATTAGCGGAATCCATTCGTCAGCACGGTGTTATCCAACCTATTATTGCACGCAGTGTATTGAGAGGATACGAAATTATAGCGGGGGAAAGACGTTTTCGGGCTTCCCAATTTTGTGGGAATCCAACTATACCTGTAGTCGTTCGTAATTTTACGGATCAGCAGGTGATGGAGATTGCCTTGATTGAAAACTTGCAACGTGAAAATTTGAATGCGATGGAAGTGGCAGTAGCTTATCAGGGGTTGATGGATCAATTCTCCTTAACGCAGGAAGAGCTGTCCCTGAAGGTTGGGAAGTCACGTTCTCATATTGCCAATTTTCTTCGCTTGCTCGCATTACCGGAGGAAGTCAAAGATCATGTTTCACGTGGAACATTGTCTATGGGACATGCCAGAGCCATTGTCGGACTCAAAGATCCAAGTATAGTGAAGCAGCTAGCACTGCAATGCATTGAGCAGCAGTGGAGTGTTCGCGAACTGGAGGAAGCTGTACAACAACTGGATCACAAGCCTGGGATAACGAAGGCCAAAACCAAAATGCGAAAAAAGGACCCCTATATTGACCATATGGAAGAGTCCCTGCGTGAGCGTTTTAAAACGACTGTGAAAATTAAGCACAATAAGGATAAAGGCAAAATCGAATTGAATTATTACAGCCAGCAGGATTTGGAAAGGTTACTGGAGCTATTGCAGTAGTCTGTAACAATGGACATGTCTCCTTGAGCAAAATGGAAAGTGAGATATGTCTTTACTTTGTCCGGAACTGTAAGAATCAGAGTGGTATTGATGGGTAAACTAATAACCCTTCTGTTATTTGTTTCGCTGTTCTCAAACGTATAAAATATAAGATATGCAGGTACATGATTTTTGAGGTAGAGGAGTAGAAGCAAGCATATGGCTGAATTGAATGGACTAATCATGGAACAGCTTGCCGGAATCGTTGCAGGGATCGTGCTCATTTTGCTCTTCCTGTTGATTGTTATTATTGTACAGGGTGCAAAATTGAAGAAAATGCGGCGAAAGTATGAGACCATGATGGCAGGCAGCGGTGTCGAGAATTTAGAAACGCTGCTGATTGATTTGAAAGTACAGATGGATACGATTGAGGATGAGCAGGAAGCCCATCGTGCAAGCATGAAATCTCTACGTAGTAAACTGACTGGAATGAAGGGAACTGTTGGTATCAAACGTTATAATGCTTTTGGTGAAAGAGGAAGCGATTTGAGCTTTTCTTTGGCTATTGTAGATGACAATCAGGACGGCATAGTGTTAACCGGTATTTATAACCGGGATGGCTCTTATGTGTACGCCAAGCCTCTCGAAGCTGGGCAATCATCCTATTCCTTATCCCCTGAAGAGAAAGAAGCCATTACTCTTGCGCAGCAAGCAGGACAGAACGGTAATGCCACTCCTTAATCGCGGAGTATAAGCTACTAGCAATGATATCTGATAATTTCATTACCAGATTTAGCCTTGTATTTTGCAACACGAAGTATTCCATGAAGCCGCCGACGTTAACGATACCTGTCAAATGGATATCGCCGACCGGCGGTAATTCTTTATTTACGCCTGCTCCAGGCTTTAGCGGACCCTCTGCGACCTGGATGCACCCCACACTGGAGGTTTGTCCAAGACATGCATCAATGCCGATGATGTAAGGCTTTTCATACTGGGTATAGATGCCGTTTAGCGTCGTTTGCAGATTCATAGCATGCACAGGCTCATCTAATGTACCATACAGGTTGAATAGAGGGCTTTTATAGCGTGATAAATGGGTGCCTACGAGCGGTCCAAGGCAATCTCCAGTAGAACGGTCGGTGCCGATGCAAATGATGACGATATTCTGTAGACTCGGTGCCTGATGCAGATGGAACAGCAAACGATGGATGATGGCTGATTGGATTCCAGGGTCGGTGTGTGATATTTTTAGGCTAAGGGGTTCTTGCCCCGGAATGAAGTCAGATGGATGAGACATGGTATCTTCCTTTCGCTCTGTAATGGAGTGTGCAAGTTGCAGGTTGCGCTCGCTTTATATAGATCGTTATGGGTGTAACATTTATTCTTTAGATAGTAGCTAGTATATGGATAAGTTTGTGTTTTTATACTTGGGAAAGTAGATTATTCATAGTCGTATGAATAACATCAGTTGATGAGCTTCTATAGTAGAAAATAGAACGCGGAAGCAGGAAGGGAAGCTCCCTTGTTTAAGGAGGAATACAGCATGACCTTTATGCATTGGTTGGAGAGCGACTCAGGCACAGAAGAGGTAGTGAACGGGGCTATCCACTTGAAGGATACTGCGTGGAAATTTTTCACAGATGGTGAGATGTGGTCGACCTTTTTGTTTGTAATTTTGAAAATCGCTATTATTTTCATCATTACCCGTATCTTTATTCGGGTTATTAATAAAATTATAGATAAGTCAATGCAGCAAAAGGGAGATAACAGCAGGTTCCGATTGAATGAGAGACGGTTAACGACTGTTGGGGAACTTCTTAAAAATGTAACGAACATTGTCTTCAATTTTATTTTGATTATGCTGGTATTGTCTCAAATGGGTATTAATCTTGGGCCTCTGATTGCTGGCGCGGGAGTGCTTGGATTGGCTGTTGGTTTTGGAGCACAGAGCTTGGTTAAGGATGTAATTACTGGATTTTTTATTATTTTAGAGGATCAGTTTGCTGTAGGGGACGTCATTCAGACAGGAACCTTCAAAGGGACGGTAGAAATGATTGGGCTGCGTACAACCAGGCTGGTGAGCTGGAAAGGAGAGGTTCACATTTTACCGAACGGCTCCATTACAACGGTTACGAACTTCTCCATGTCCAACGCATTGGCGGTAGTCGACGTACCGATGAAGGTGGAGCGTAGTCTGGAGGAAGCCGTTGGCTTGGTAAAGCAAGCAATCCAGGGGATTGAGGAGTCTAATGCACAGATACTTAATATACCGGATGTGCTAGGGGTGCAGTCCATGACTACAGCAGAGTATATTGTACGTATTGTGGCGGAATGTATGCCGAATACAGCGGCTGTAGTCGAACGGGATATCCAGAATAACATCAAGAAGGCTCTGGAGGATGAGGAACATCGTCAGGCCGCGCTAAAGACGGCGGTAACCCTCGAAAAAGAAGATTACGAAGAAGGAAAAGGGGGAGAGAAGAGTGGAGCGTAAGTCGTTTGAACTAGGGGACATTGTGCAGATGAAGAAGCCTCATCCCTGCGGAACGAATGAAATGGAAATTATCCGTATGGGGATGGATATTCGGATCAAGTGTGTCGGTTGCCAGCACAGTGTGCTGATCCCGCGTGCCAAGTTCGAAAAGAATATGAAGAAGGTGCTGCGCTCAAAGTCCAGTACTCTCGAACAGAACTCGGAAACCATTTGAGCCCGAGAAAGTGAATCATGCTGGACAAGAATCAGCTTGCGTCATGGTTGCAATGATGATATAATAATCCTTGCTGCGGAAAGGTACCCAAGAGGTCCAAGGGGGCTGACTCGAAATCAGTTAGGCGTCGCGAGGCGTGCGTGGGTTCGAATCCCACTCTTTCCGCCACTAACTTCATTGAATAATTAAACCAATCTCTTACGCTTGTGGGCGTAGGAGATTTTCTGTTTTATGGAAAATGTTTTGAAGGCATATCTCTGCTATTGTGTTTTACGAAGTAAAGAACTTAGAAGGGTTGTATTCCCTTTTGGAAAATAGAATCATATTATTAAGAAAATACGCGCTATCCTCAAGTGGATTAGCGCGTATTTTCTGTGCTTTGAGGGACGTACTGAATGATATCTTCAATACCAAATATTTTTTCCAACCCGTGGCTATGAGCGATTTCGTTTATTGCATTTAAGATATTAACTAAGGTTTCAAGCTAATGGTTTTTGTATCGCCACTTGCTAAATCAAGAATAGTAGCAGGTCTTGTTTTCGACTCCACCGCGATCTTGTTACGTGTAGCTCCAATCATTTCTAGTGTTTCACTCAATTTAAAATGAATTTGACTCACGTTAATGAGCCTCCTTAAGAAAATATGTGGATACAAAATTAATAATTTAGTTATTTGTTATTATATCCTACACTACACTACCTGCATCGTAAAACTTTTTTCGTATATCTTATTGACACACTACTCACCGAGTAGTACTTTTTTGTAATTTTCTACTAATAGAGTAGTAATCATTAAGTTTAATTGGTTTTCGTTTTACATACTTTTGCTCCATTTTACAGGGGAAGAAGAGCTTTATTTTTATTAAGAAAGGGGAGACATACAGCTCAATTCTTGTAAAAGATAAGGGTTAGGTTGTTTCTTCTCAGGGGGATCATTATACTCAGAAAAATACTCCTGACAGAAGATGAGATCAGTACCGTCAGGAGTATTTCTTGTGGTTATAGTTGGTTTGGCGGATAATGATAGCGTTTTGTTCTTTTCGAGCCGGAGACCATCAGAAGGATCGCTGCGATCAAATGTAGAACCCAGCCCACGACGGGAATCCAAGCCAGCAAAGAGGTGAGTATTCCCCATGCAGAGCCGTAGATCGCTTCCTGATTGCGTAAAGACAGGATGAGTGTGACTACATGCAGGACAAGCATGAACCCCAGAGCAGATTAGCCGGTCCCGATGACAATGGCTCCTCCCACAATCGGTACGGCAAGCACCAATTCGAATATACCTGATATCCATTTTAGTATTCGAGAATAGCTCATCTTAAAACCTCCGTAATAGTAGGTCTTTGTACTTAGATATATTCTAGCAGAAGGAGCTGAATTAATCTGCATTCTACCAGTATATGCAAAAAGTCCGATAATGCAACAAAGGAGGACCTCAAAGGTCCTCCATCGTAGGCGATACATTTTTAACAGGATACGATCTGTTCAATCACATCATGAAACTCGGTGTACTGACAAGCAATACCAGTGTTGAAAAGACAGTGTCCTTTTACACAAACCTAACGCTTCTAATGTCTTGAATGGATATCCTAACAGTTTGTCCGGCTACGTCGTCCAACGGAACCACACCTCTCTGTTGTACCGCCTAATCATAATATGGCCAAGATTTCGAACAAATATACATTAGTGAACACGGGCTTTCGTTTTTTTCTTCCACTTGCGGTTATGGTTGGTGGTTTTCGGAAAAGAGTCGCCTCTTTCCAGGGTTATTTGCTGCGGGTTTTGAATTTCGGTATGAAAGCTTTTTTCTCCGACCTCCATATATACGCCGTCATTGGGGACCTTGTCGCCTGGTACGAACTCAGTCTTTTCACCCATGAAATTTGTACCTCCTTTAGATAAATAAATTTGGACTGCAACGGTTATTGTGCGCTGTCGTGAGCAGAAACATGCGGAAGTGATATAGAAGTGCATCAGCCGACTTGTGTTGCTTGCACTGAATTGCAGGTTGCATTCAGTCGCTCGATTTGGTAAACTGTTTTAGTGCGAGTTTAGGCTCGTTCCTTGCTCTCAACTAAGATTGAGGGCCTTATGTCCATAAGGAGGTGTAAAGAATGCGCAAATATGAAGTGATGTACATTATTCGTCCTGACATTGAACAAGAAGCTGTTCAAGCGACAGTCGACAAATTCCAAGGTATCATCTCCAACGGCGGTGGCGAAATTACGAATCACGATGTAACTAAACGCCGTCTTGCGTATGAGATCAAGAAATTCCGTGATGGTTCTTTCGTTCTGGTAAACTTCACAGCAGAACCTGCTGTTGTTACTGAGCTTGAGCGTATCATGAAAATTTCTGACGAAGTAATTCGTTATCTCATTACGAACGACGTAGCTTAATTATTGTGCGTGATTATGTAATGAACAACGCTCAAAGGAGGGGATTGGATTGTTGAACCGTGTCATTCTGATCGGTCGGTTGACCAAAGATCCGGAGCTGCGCTATACACCGTCCGGTGTAGCAGTAACCCAGTTCACCCTGGCTGTAGACCGTCCGTTTACAAGTCAAGGCGGCGAACGGGAAGCGGATTTCTTGCCGATCGTAACCTGGCGTCAGCTTGCTGAAACGTGCGCTAACTATCTTCGTAAAGGTCGTCTGACGGCTGTTGAAGGCCGTGTTCAAGTACGTAATTATGAGAACAATGAAGGAAAACGTGTATACGTGACTGAAATTGTAGCTGATAATGTACGTTTCTTGGAATCTAACCGCGATAGCGGCAACGGTGGCGGCAATAGCGGTGGAGGTATGCGTGAGGAGTCTCCTTTCGGGGGCGGTAACAGCAATAGTGGACGCGGGAATAATAACTCGCGAAACAATCAGGATCCTTTTTCCGATGACGGAAAACCGATCGATATTTCGGATGATGATTTACCATTTTAATTGGGAAAGGACTGACAAAGAATGGGCTTCAGACAAAGAGAAGGCGGAGACGATAACAAAAGACCAGCTCGTCGTGGTGGTCGCAACAAACGTCGTAAAGTATGTTTCTTCACTGTGAACAAAATTACTCACATTGACTATAAAGATACAGACCTGCTTAAAAAATTCATCAGCGAACGTGGAAAAATTCTTCCTCGTCGTGTGACTGGAACAAGCGCGAAATATCAACGTATGTTGACAATCGCGATCAAACGTTCCCGTCAAATCGCATTGCTTCCTTACACTACTGAATAGTAGTGAATGGAATAAAAAAGAGATGTTCCCGATTCCGGGAATGTCTCTTTTTTTATGACTTTTTATATTGACAACAAGTGCCATCTATTGTAACTTACTAATAATACAATCCATGTTTAACCATAGAACGTAAGATTATCTTTTATTCACTTGTAAAATTACAACTCTCCCAACTCGCCAGAGCAAACATTCCGGCACTCCGTAATGTTATTTTAGGTTACATTGAATTATGTATTTTTTCATTTCCTACAAGTTAAATTCATAAACTTTACATAAATAGATATTTAAACTTTTTATATTACATAAAAAAAGATATTGACGTGATATTATTTTACACGTAAGATAAACCTTATATAAAAATGTAATGTTTGCCAGTGAGCAAAAAATTGACCAAAGGTCTATAACGCGTTTTTACGCTATCGTAGGTGACAGTAAGAAGGGTGTGACGACTTCATTTTCAAACCTTAAGCTTTAACGAATCACCGCAGGAATGAGGCAAACTGTTAAATAAAGAACCGACTAAGGGGGATTAACAGGATGGTAAAGACGAAGAAATGGGTCTCTTTGCTTATGGTGCTTACGATTGTTGGTGTTCTGTTTGCAGGATGCAGCGGGGGTGCTAATGAGGCACAGCCACAGCAGGGCAATGCAGACAAAAAAACAGAGGGTAATGAAGCCGGTACACAAGTGACGGAGGGTGTCATTAAAGCAACTGATCTGACACAAAATCGGCCGGGAGCAACCAATCGGAAAGATAATATTGTGGTAGGCATGACATCACCTAAAGGGGTATTTAACCCGCTTTTCTGGCAAACGACTTACGATTTATATGTAGTCAGAACAGTGTTTGATTCCTTTTTACAGGTGAAAGCAGATGGTACATATGAAAATAGCTTGGCTGACAAAGTTGATGTATCACAGGATGGTCTAAAATATACATTCCATCTGAAACCGGGTGTGAAGTATAGCGACGGCACGCCGGTAACGGTGAAGGATTACGCCTTTGTTCTCAAGGTGCTGCATGATCCGAATTACGACGGTGAAACTGACGTTCTGTCGTTCAAAATTAAAGGCGGTAAAGAATATCACGATGGTAAAGCAAATGATATCTCCGGTATCAAAATCATTGATGATAACACGGTAGAAGTAACGGTTACAGAAGCAACAGCCTATACAAAGGATTTTTTGGGCGCCGAGATTTATTTCATGCCAGAAGCTTATTACGGAAAAGGCTACAAAAAGGGTAATCTGGATAGCATCAAGGCGCTTAATAATAAGCCACTCGGCTCCGGGCAGTATGTGTTGAAGAGCTTTTCTCCGGGGCAACAGGTCGTATTCGAAGCGAATCCAAACTACTTCAAAGGCGCACCGAAGGTGAAATCGGTTATTTTCAAAACAACGACGGAAGAAACGAATCTGTCTATGCTGCAAACGGGTGAAACAGATATGGATAACGTTACGGTTACCGAAGATAACGTAGAGGAATTGAAGTCCCTCGGCTTCCTGGATGTGCATATTATGCCGACGAACGGCTATGGATATATTGCGTTTAACCACAAAGAAAAGAAATTTCAGGACCCTAAAGTACGCCAAGCTCTGACCATCGGTTTGAACCGTAAGGAGATTGTACAAGGGGTGTACGGTCCATATGCGAATGTGATTAACATTCCACAGTCTACAGAATCCTGGTCTTACACGGATGAAGGCATTAATAAGTATGAATTCGATATGGCTAAGGCGAAGGCTTTGCTGGATGAGGCAGGCTGGAAGGTTGGCGCGGACGGTATCCGTGAGAAGGACGGAGAGAAGCTGGCTATTAACTTCTCTGCGACCGCTGATAACCCCGTTGTAGAAGCGTTGCTGCCGATTATGACGAACAATTATAAGGAACTGGGTATTAAGCTGTCGTCCGAAACGCTGGATTTTAACGCAATTATGGATAAAAAGGATACAGGCAAGTATGATATGTTCTTTGCAGCTTGGGGATTGACACCTGATCCGGATTCAACGACTTTTATTACGAATGGTGCACAAAATGATATCGGCTACTCGAATAAAAAGGTTGATGAGTTGACACTAGCTGGTAAGCATGAATTGAATCAAGAGAAGCGCAAGGAGATCTACAAACAGCTTTATCAAGAACTGAACAAGGATTTGCCAGTTATCTTTATGTACCAACGCAGAGATATGTGGCCGATTAATGGACGTTTATCCGGCTTTGATATCTCACCATACAAGGATTTTGAATTCACTTTGCATAACGCTCAAATCGCTCAATAAGGGTTGCCAATCGTATGCTCAGCTCTCACGGGCTGGGCATATCACTTTATTCGTCTGGAGGAATGATTATGAAGCAGTACATTATTCGCAGACTGCTGCAGCTCATCCCCACACTTATTGGCATATCCATTATCGTATTTGCGATTTCAGCCATGGTGCCGGGTGATTATATTACAGCCAAGCAGAACCCGAATATGACCGCCGAGAAGGCGCAGCAGCTACGACATATCTACGGGCTGGATAAGCCGGAGTACCAACGCTATTTTATATGGGCTGGCAATATGCTGAAGGGAAATATGGGAGATTCATTACAGCATAAGCAGCCGGTAACGAAGGTTATCGGCAATTATGTATGGAACTCGTTTATTATCGCTTTTTTCAGTCTTATTTTTAGCTGGCTGATTGCGGTTATTGCCGGGGTATTTTCAGCCAAGTTTCAATATTCGTTGTTCGATAAGTTTGTCACGTTGTTCATTTTTTTATGTATGTCACTGCCTTCATTCTTTATAGGTCTTTTGGTGATTAAAATATTTGCACTCGAATGGGGGATTCTTCCGGTTGGTGGCATGACCACAGCAGGAATGGAGCCAGGTTCGTGGGCTTATATGGTGGATATTCTCAAGCATATGTTCCTGCCGACACTCGTACTTACGATGTTGAGTACAGGCAGCCTAACCCGGTATTTTCGTACAGGCATGCTGGAGGTTATCCGTCAGGACTACATCCGTACTGCACGCGCCAAAGGCTTGAAGGAACGGACGGTTATTTTCAAGCACGCTTTGCGCAACGCACTCATTCCGGCAATCACACTGCTCGGCTTCGAGCTCCCGGCCTTATTTGGCGGGGCAATGATTCTGGAGAAGGTGTTTGTGTGGCCGGGGGTGGGGCAGGTGTACCTGGAGTCAATCAGCATGCGGGACTATCCGTTTATGCTGGGATTCACCATTTTTCTGGCAGTCCTTACGCTCATTGGCAATCTACTTTCTGACGTATTGTATGGCATGGCAGATCCAAGAATTCGCTTGAAATAGGAGGGATACTATTGTCCGCGAAAACAGTCACGATTGAAACCAATCAAAAGGCGGCGATCCGTCCTGAAGCGTCTCCATGGAGAATCGCCGTGCGCCGTTTTAACCAAAACCGTCTGGCTTTGGCAGGACTCGTTATTTTGATTCTGATGGTGGTCATCTGTATATTTGGGCCGATGGTTTCACCTTATCATTTGGATGATTACAAGCTATCTGACAAAAATTTATCGCCTAATGCTCAGTACTGGCTTGGTACGGATAAGTTTGGTCGGGATATTTTATTGCGTACAATGCTGGCGGGGCGTATTTCCTTGACGGTGGGACTGGTTGCTACGTTTATTTCGGTCGCAATCGGTGCGACGTTAGGGGCGTTGGCAGGATTTTACCGTAAAAGCGTGGATACGATTATTATGCGGGTTGCTGATATTTTTATGGCATTGCCTACGTTGCCGCTGCTCATTATTTTAGGTGCGGTTTTATCCGATTTGAAGGTCGATCCGTCGAAACGGATTTATTTTCTGATGCTCATTATCGGGGCTTTAAGCTGGACGAGCTTGTCCCGTCTGGTCAGAGGGCAAATTCTTACGCTGCGTGAACAGGAGTTTATGCAGGCTACAGAAGCTCTGGGCTTGAGGGATCGCCGTAAAATATTCCGTCATTTGCTGCCGAATACCATTCCTACCATTATTGTTACGGCTACGCTGGGGGTGGCGGGTGCGATTATTACAGAGTCTGCGCTCAGTTACCTGGGAATTGGCGTGGTCCCGCCCACACCTTCGTGGGGAAATATGATCTCGGCTGCGAATAACCTGATCGACTTCCGCAAACGGCCTTGGATATGGGTCCCACCGGGAATGTGTATTCTCATTACAGTTGTAGCTATTAACCTGATTGGCGACGGTTTGCGTGATGCACTGGACCCTAAAATGAAGAAGTAGGAGACGAACGTTTATGGAAAATGCTTTGATTGAATTTCGTAACCTGAAAACCCACTTTCATACCTCTAACGGAACTGTCAAAGCGGTCAATGACGTCAGTTTTAAAATTCGTGAGGGTGAAACGCTTTGTGTGGTAGGGGAATCTGGCTGTGGTAAAAGTGTAACAGCGATGACGATGATGCAACTGATTGATTCTCCCCACACCTCAGATGGTGAAATCTGGTTTGATGGCAAAAACCTCTTAACACTTAATAAAGGTCAAATGCAGCAGATTCGCGGTAATGACATTTCGATCATTTTTCAGGAGCCGATGTCTTCTCTGAATCCGGTGCTTACGATCGGAGAACAGATTACGGAACCGCTGCTTATGCATACATTAATGAGTAAAAAGGAAGCACGTACGCGAGCGATTGAGCTGATTAGCTTGGTAGGCATTTCTCGCTCGGAGGAAATATTCCATTCCTATCCCCATGAATTGAGTGGCGGTATGCGCCAGCGGATCATGATTGCTATCGCGTTAAGTTGTAATCCGAAGCTGCTGATTGCAGACGAGCCGACAACGGCTCTGGATGTGACAATTCAGGCACAAATTCTCGATTTGATGCGGGATTTGAAGGATAAGCTGAAGACATCCATTATGCTGATTACGCACGATTTGGGTGTTGTGGCAGAGATGGCTGATTATGTGGTCGTCATGTATGCCGGCAACGTCATTGAAGAGGCTCCTGTCATTGAGCTGTTCAAAAACCCGCAGCATCCGTATACTCAAGGACTATTAAAGGCGAAGCCTGTCATTAATCAGAAAATGGATCGACTATACTCCATCCCCGGTCAGGTCCCCAATCCGATTGAGTTGGAAGAGAATTGCCATTTCCATGATCGGTGTGCGCATTGTATGCAAATTTGCAAGGATCAGGCCCCTCCCTTGAACGAAAAGGAGAATGGTCATAAGGTTGCCTGCTGGTTATATGAGAAAGAAGGAGGGCAACGAATATGAGCGAGCCTTTAATTCAGGTGGAAGGGCTGAAGAAATATTTCCCGATCACGGGGGGGATTTTTCAGCGTACTGTCGGACATGTGAAAGCGGTCGATGATGTATCATTTAGCATTCACAAGGGAGAGTCCTTCGGTCTGGTAGGGGAATCAGGCTGTGGAAAAAGTACGATTGGGCGGACCATCCTCAGGCTGATGGATAAGACAGATGGGTCGGTGCGATACAAAGGAGAGGACCTGCATACGTTAAGCAAGGAGCGCATCCGGGCGCTTCGACCCAAGCTGCAAATCGTCTTTCAGGACCCTTTTAGCTCGTTGAACCCGCGAATTAAGGTTGGTGAAGCCATCGGAGAGGCATTGCTGGATCACGGGCTGATTGACCGTGGTAAGTTGCGGAATAAGGTTAACGAAACGCTGGACATATGTGGACTGTCCTCGTATCACTATGATCGGTATCCGCATGAGTTCTCAGGCGGTCAACGCCAGCGGATCGGGATTGCACGGGCTTTGATCCTAAATCCTGATTTTATTGTAGCAGACGAACCTGTATCTGCGCTGGATGTGTCCATTCAGGCCCAGATTATTAACTTGTTAAGTGATTTGCAGCAGGAACGCCAATTGACGTATCTGTTCATCTCGCATGATCTGAGTGTAGTTGAGCATCTGTGCAGCCGCATTGGTGTAATGTATTTGGGCTCGATGGTAGAGTTAGCTTCCAAGGAGGAGCTGTTCCGCAATCCGCTCCATCCGTATACGAAGGCGCTGCTATCGGCGGTTCCAATTCCCGATCCGACGATCAAGAGACAGCGAATTGTACTGAAAGGGGACATTCCTTCTCCGGCTAATCCACCGTCTGGCTGCAAGTTCCATACGCGCTGTCCTATGGCGGAAGCACGCTGTGAAAGAGAAGCTCCGGTATATCGGGATGCGGGTAGCCAGCATTTTGTAGCCTGTCATTTTGCCTAACATGTTATTATAAAAAGCCTCAATATCCGCTATCCTGCAAACAGGGGTGAGCGGATATTTGGCATAAAATAAAAAAGGTAAAAAAATTGTATCTTTTTTTCGAAAAATTGCAGACAAAATGAATTTTTCATCGTCTAATAAGTATGGGGGTTATTACGATGATGAAAAAACACTGGTTACGTTGGGCTATTATTATCCCGGTCCTTATAATATTGATTTTTATTACACTTGGACCCCGCCTGTTGGTTGGGAAGCCGGATGTGGATGCAGAGGCTGTGGTACTGATGGACATGCATACTGGGGAATTGCTGATGGATGTCAACGGCAATACACCTATGCCCTCCGCAAATATGTCCAAGCTCATGACCGAGCTGTTGGTGCTGGAGGATATTCGGACTGGACGGTTAGGCTGGAATGATGAGGTGCGAATTAGCCGTTACGCGAGTACGGTGGGGGGGATAAATCTATCTCTGCGGTATGGTGAAAGAATGACGGTATCCGAACTGTTCCAGAGTATGGTTGTGTATTCAGCCAATGATGCCGCTGTAGCACTGGCAGAGCGCTCGGCAGGCAATGAAGCGGCTTTTGTGAAGCGTATGAACGAGAAAGCCGCCCAAATTGGATTATCCTCCGACAGCCGCTTTAGCAATGCGTCTGGAGCAGGGCAGAGTGAATTGGGACCGAATCATCCCGAGGATATTCGCGGAGAAACCAAAATGACAGCAAGCGACACGGCAAAGCTGGCCTCTTACCTGATTGCGTCACATCCGGAGATTCTAAGAATGTCCAGTCGTACGCAAATGGAGTTAAAGGATAAGGGACTCTACATTAGTAATACAAACTGGATGCTGCCTTCTCTGGCTGGACCGTACTCTTACGCCGGAACGGATGGCCTGAAAGCCGGGTATACGAGTGATGCCGGATATTGCTTCACGGGTACCGCTGAACAGCATGGCAGACGGTTAATTGCTGTGGTACTTGGTGCGCCAAGCAAGGAAGAGCGATTTAAGCAGACACGGAAGCTGTTCGATTATGGTTTTTCACTGTGAAACTGTCGCTGCACTAAGGCAAGAAATCAATCCGAAAGCTACATAGGAGACAGACTATAAATATGAATTTGGGGCTTTGACCGTGAGGGCAAAGCCTTTTTGCTATGAGTTTGAAGGGTTTGCGCTGTGGCACTTTTGACAACAAGGCAGCAGACCTTTTATGCTTTGAGGGGAAGCCTCCGCTTCATAAGGGATCTATTGGGTTTAATGAAGAGATGGGATTTGTGAAGGAAAGAAGGAAGGAACCTGTTATGGAGAGAAGACATAAGAGAAGGACCAGCGGCAAGTCTCAAAAGAAAAAAAGGTTTACCGCCCTATATCTTTCATGTATTGTTTTATTTCTGATCGCAGCGGGAGGGTATCTGTTCCGCAAACAGCTAACACTGGTGGCTTTTGACTGGTTTGTGTCTCCGACGCTGGAAAGAAAATTGGAGAAGTCCTATCAGCCGCGCCAGTCTGGAGAACAGAAGCGACAGGACGCAGTAGCCTACCAGAAAGAGCCGTTTTCAGTGTTGCTGCTCGGCACCGATCAAAGGCCAAACGAAAAGGCGCGCGGTCGCTCGGATACGGTTATTTATGCGGCGGTGCGGCCTGCGGAATCGCGTGTGCTTTTGATTTCCATCCCAAGGGATATGTATGTACAGATTGCTGGACACGATCCGAATCGTGATGGTGAGGATGATTTTGATAAATTGGGGCATGCTTATGCGTTTGGAGGCGAAGGTATGTCCATGGCTACGGTAGAGAAGCTGATGGAACATAAGGCCGATTATTACGCTACGATTAATTTTCAGGGTATTCAGGATGCAGTGGATGCCGTGGGCGGGGTTGTGCTTCCAATCGACAAGCCGATTGAAAACAAAGATCCGCTGCATATCAAGTTTCGCATTGAGGCGGGCAAGCCGCTTTATAATGGTGAAGAAGCCATGTATTATGTTAGATATCGGGAAGATAGCGACTTCAACCGTACAAAACGGCAGCAAATTTTCCTGAACGCTATGGCGGATAAGCTGCTGAATATCAACGGAATTTCCAAAATTCCAGAGCTGCTCGATATTATGGGAGCCAATTTCAAGACCGATATGGAGCCTGCTTTTATTACAGGGCTTGGCAAGCAGGCTATTACGCAGGGTGAACCACAAATCTCAAGTTTTACGATTACGGGGGAAGGGTTCAAGAAGAGGGGCGTGTATTACGATCGGGCCAATGAACAAGAACTGGAATATGCCAGACTTATGATTGCGAATTGGCTGGATTCCGGTACAACCCCGCAGACGCTGAAGCTTCCCGACAAGCAGGACATTCAGTGAGTAATCAATTGATTTACATTTGATTTTGAGGGGGATTCGTTCTCATGAATATCGCTTTTTTCTTGCTTCCCAAACAGGAAGTCGCTTGTGTAACGGCGGATGCTACGTTGCGGCAAACGTTGGAGCGGATGGAGTATCACCGTTTCACAGCGGTTCCCATTTTGGATAAGGAAGGTAGATATACGGGTACAGTTACAGAAGGTGATCTGTTATGGCATATGAAAGAGTCTGAGGGGAAAATCACCTTTGAAAACGCTTCTAAGTTTATGCTCAAGGACGTTCCGCTGCGGGTTTCGATGAAGCCGGTGTCCATTGATGCAAATATGGAGGATTTAATTAATTTGGCTAAAGTACAGAACTTTGTACCCGTTGTGGATGATATGGACCGGTTTATCGGTATCGTGCGCCGCAGCCAGATTATAGAGTATTGTGAAAAGTTTGTGTCCAGAGAATCGTTTAATACTTCTTCCTAAAATAAGCTCATAGCTGCTTTGAAAATAACGATTTACCCCATGGGGTAACAGTTATTTTCAGAATAGGATATGCTATAATGGAGAATAAAGCTTTTTCAGAGGGGTGTGACTCTTCATCATATGCCTAAAGAAATGGATGTTGTGAAAAGGGCCAAGGTTATTGAATGGCTCAAAACAGAGGTTCTTGACCAAGTTTCCCGTCTGTTTAAAGCGATGTGGGAAGGCAGTACAGCCCGTATTGGCGATTGTCTGGCAAGCTTAATAATGAGTAGTTATATTCTGGGAAGGCGTCTTGGTGTGCCTTACCGTGAATTGGATGATCTACTCATCGACAAGCTAAGAAGACACAGAAAAGAAGGACACCAGCTGGAGGATTGGTATCAGGATATTTCTGCACTGGAAGAACATATGCGTAAGAGGTGAAAACGTTGAAATTCCGCTTGGCAACTGTAGCATGGAGCGTCATTTATTTGCTTCTGCTGCTGACTTTATTGACACCATTGAAGATCATTACCGTATTTTTGCTAATTGTGCCTGGCGCTGTATTGTTTTCATCGCTGCATTTCAAAGGATTTCTGATTCATGTCATACCGGCGCTACTGATTTTAGCGCTACTGGATGTGTATTCATTGCTCCCTGCGATTTATTTCCTGATTCCCTCCATATTGATGGGACGGGTATATAAAAGGGGAGGATCTTCTTTTCATGCTTTGATGACAGGAATGGGCGTTATTTTAGCCGAGTTGTTGGTTGTACTGCTCGTCGCTACGTATTCATTTGGGTTTGATCTTTCGCAGTATCTTCGTGATCAGGCTGAGATAACGGCAAATATTGTACAGCAGATTTTAAGTGCGAATCCGACGTTTTCGGGCACAAATTGGACTGCGGAGGATACACAGCGGCTCGGTACGATGCTTATCGGTAAAGTTCCATATGTGCTGATCGTGACCTCCTTTTTACTGGCTGTAATCACACACGCCTTGGTACGTCCGGCACTGAGTAGTCTTGATGTGCCGGTACGCAAAATGAAGCCGGCTCGGGAGTGGAGGCTGCCGCGCGCGCTTATCTGGTACTATCTGCTGGCAATTGTGATCGGATGGATAGCGGATTCCTCGGATAGCAGCTGGATTCAAATGGTTTCCATCAGTATGCTGCCGCTGATCCACGCTTGCTTTATTATCCAGACCATTGGATTTATTTATTTCTGGACGCATAGCCGTAAAATGAGTCCGGTGATTGCGCTGCTGCTGTCGCTCGTCGTACTGGTGTTCCAGCCGCTCCGCATTATAGGTATTATTGATTTGGCCTTTCCGCTGCGTGAAGCTATTACAAGATCAAAGAAATAGGGTGAACAGTCATGCCTAAATTTCTACAAAAACGCTGGCACGGCTATCAAACTGTCTGGGCGTTTTTGTTGCTGCTGGTGCTTGTCATATGTATTTCCATGTACAATTGGGAACTGGGTGTGATGGGACTGCTGCTGTCATTCTTGCTTGGCGGGCTGATGCTGAAGACGGAGTTGGATTTTCGTCGGGAATTGAATCAATATATCAGCGGTCTTTCCTTCCGGATCAAGCGGGTAGAGGGGGAAGCAATCAGCACACTGCCGTTTGGGATCATTTTATACAGTGAAAATCGAACGGTAGAATGGCACAATCGGTTTGCCGGGGAGATGTTCGAGGAGCAGTCGTTGATAGGCGAGCCTCTGCAAGACCTATTTCCTCAACTAGCGGGAGCTTTAAGTGCCAAAAAGGAAACAAAGGAGCTTACTCGCGAGCTTAAGGTGGAGCTACAGCATGATGAGCGCCACTACCAATTTCTGATCGTACCGGATGAGCGACTGATATACCTGTATGAAGTAACGGAGCTGGCGGTGCTGCGCAAGCAGTATGAAAACGAGCGATTGGCGCTCGGTATCGTCATGCTCGATAATATGGACGAGGCCGCTCAGGGAATGGACGATCAGCAGCGCACTGCGCTTATTGCGAAGGTGACGAGCGAGATTACGTCCTGGGCGAATCATTACAACATTTATTTGCGCCGTTTGTCATCCGAGCGCTATCTCATTATGTTGAATCACAAAGCGCTTCAGGAGCTGGAGCAGAGTCGATTCGTCATTCTGGATACGGTGAGGGAAATGACAGCGGACTTGAAAGTGCCCATGACACTGAGCATCGGTTTGTCCTTTGGTGCCGAGAGTATCAAGGAGCTGGGCGAGCTGGCTCAGTCCAGCCTGGATATGGCGCTCGGACGCGGTGGCGATCAGGCAGCAGTGAAAGCCGGGCAGCGCCTTTCCTTTTACGGAGGCAAGTCTAACGCTGTCGAGAAGCGTACAAGGGTGCGTGCCCGAGTCATTGCCCATGCGCTGCGTGATCTGATGCAGGAGAGTGACCGCGTGCTGATCATGGGACACAAAATACCGGACATGGATGCAGTCGGAGCGGCCATCGGCGTGTGGAAGGCCGCAGCGCTGTACAATGTAGAAGCGCATATCGTGCTGGATAAATCCAATCCGTCCATCGACCGGATGATGGAGCAGGTGAACAAGGATGAGAAGCTGTCGCAGGCACTGATGACGCCAGAGCAGTCGCTTCAGTCCATGACCGAGCATAGCCTGCTGGTCGTGGTAGATACGCACAAGGCCTCGATGACGATTGAGCCACGTCTTGTGCAGACGGCAAGCAGAGTAGTCGTGGTAGATCACCATCGTCGGGGCGAGGAATTTATTAACGATTCGGTTCTGATCTATTTGGAGCCGTATGCGTCATCGGCTTGTGAGCTGGTGACTGAGCTGCTGCAGTATATCCATGAGAAGGTCCAACTGACACCGCTGGAGGCGACATCGCTGCTGGCCGGGATTACGGTGGATACCAAGCATTTTTCCCTGCATACAGGCTCACGTACGTTTGAGGCGGCCGGTTTTTTGCGGCGTAGCGGGGCAGATACAGTCATGATCCAGCGCATGCTAAAAGAGGACCTGGATGAATATATTGCTAAGGCGGAAATTATTAAGCATGCTAAAATGATATATGGGCACATCGCGCTTGCGGTGACAGAGCCCGGACAAAAAATTCCGCAGCTTCTGATTGCTCAGGTGGCGGATTCATTACTCAATATGACGGATGTACTGGCCTCCTTTGTGGTCAGTGAACGTCCTGACGGCCTGGTGGGGATCAGCGCCCGTTCGCTCGGGCGCATGAACGTACAGGTCGTCATGGAACGGCTAGGCGGCGGAGGACATCTGACGAATGCGGCGGTCCAGTTGGATTGCTCGCTGGAGGAAGCCGAACGCAGAGTGGTCGACGTGCTGGCCGAAATTGATGGGGAAGAGGGGTTATTTGAATGAAAGTGATATTCATTAAAGATATGAAGGGCCAAGGCAAGAAAGGGCAGGTTAAGGAAGTGTCCGACGGTTATGCAGCGAATTTTCTGCTGCCGCGGGGTATTGCCCGTCCAGCAACGGAAGGAAATATGAAAACGCTGGAGAATCAGAACGCTGCTGAGGAAAAACGCAAGCAAGAGGAAAAGGAAGAGGCGCAAGTACTCGGCAAAAAGCTGGAAGAGACAACGATTCAGCTCAAAGCGAAGGCTGGAGAAGGTGGACGGCTGTTCGGCGCGATTACAAGCAAGCAAATCGCAGAGGCTGTTTCCAAAACTGGGATCAAGCTGGATAAACGCAAAATCGAGCTGGAAGAACCGATTCGTACGTTGGGCGTGACTCAAATGACCGTCAAACTTCATCCTGAGGTCAAAGCTACGCTGAAGGTTCAGGTGACTGAAGAATAATTATGGGCGGCGAATTTTTTGATCGGATTCCTCCGCAAAATCTGGAGGCTGAACAGGCGGTTATCGGGTCCATTTTGCTCCAGTCCGAAGCACTGATTACCGCGATGGAGCGGGTGCAGACCGAGGATTTTTACGATAAGGCTCATCAGATGATTTACGAAGCAATGATTGAGCTGGGTGAATCCGGGCAGCCGATTGACTTGGTTACGCTGACCTCGAAGATTCAGGACAAAGGTCAGCTGGAGGATATCGGCGGAGTCAGTTATCTGGCCAAGCTGGCTCACGGAGTGCCAACAGCGGCTAACGTGGATTACTATGCCCAGATTATTGAAGAAAAGGCGATGCTTCGTCGTCTGATTCGCACAGCTACGCAAATTGTGAGTGAAGGCTACAGCAACGGTGAGGATGTCGCCGGTATGCTGAGCGATGCCGAGCGCAAGATCATGGAAATATCCAACGGGCGCTCAGGCAGTGGTTTTATCGCCATCCGTGATGTCGTGATGGAAGTGTTCGACCGTGTCGAAATGCTGCATCAGAACAAGGGCAATACAACCGGAATTCCATCCGGATTTGTTGACCTGGACAAGATGACGGCGGGTTTCCAGCGCAATGACTTGATCATTGTGGCGGCCCGTCCATCCGTAGGTAAAACGGCGTTCGCCCTGAATATTGCGCAAAACGTTGCAGTGCGGGCGAAAGAGACGGTAGCCATTTTTAGTCTGGAGATGTCGGCAGCCCAGCTCGTGCAGCGGATGATCTGTGCCGAGGCTAATTTGGACGCGAACGTCATGCGGACAGGTGAATTTAAAGGCGACGAAGATTGGGCCAAGCTGACGATGGGGATTGCAGCCTTGTCTGAGGCAGAGATCTATATCGACGATACGCCTGGTGTCACTGTCGCTGATATCCGTGCCAAGTGCCGCCGTCTCAAGACGGAAAAGGGACTGGGCATGATCGTGATCGACTACTTGCAGCTTATTCACGGACGCGGCAAAGCAGGCGAGAATCGGCAGCAGGAGGTATCCGAAATTTCACGGACATTGAAGCAAATTGCCCGTGAGCTTGAAGTGCCTGTTATTGCCCTTTCCCAGCTGAGCCGGGGTGTGGAGCAGCGTCAAGACAAGCGACCGATGATGAGTGACTTGCGGGAATCAGGTTCCATCGAGCAGGATGCTGACATTGTCGCGTTTCTGTACCGGGATGATTACTATAATCAGGAAACGGAAAAGAAAAATATTATTGAGATTATCATAGCCAAGCAACGTAACGGCCCGGTCGGAACGGTAGAGCTGGTGTTTCTCAAAAACTATAATAAATTCGCCAATTACGAGCGTGCCCATTCGGATGCATTCGCTGGCTAACGTATTCATATCATTAGAAAAAGGCTCTCTCGACGCGTGTCTCACGATGTCGAAAGAGCCTTTTCATAGTCTATTTACATGTTTTCATATAAGGATTGAAACTCCCAATTACGAACAATACTATTTTCATGTGATATATTGTTCGTTTTTTATTTGACTTTGAAAAATGGTACTGGTACACTTATAGTGCTGCTTCAACGCAGTGGGGAGATCAATACGCCCGGGGCATTCCGACCTATGGAATGTCTGCGACGGACGTTTTTTCCTGCTGTCCGAGAACGCTCCGTATCTGGCTGGTGAGGCAATTAGAGCCAGATATGCGTAGCGCGTCAGCTCAAAATCAGAGTGTCTGTGGGCACTCCACGGAGGAATGAAACATGTCAACTGTAGTCGTTGTGGGAACACAATGGGGAGACGAAGGCAAAGGTAAAATCACGGACTATCTGGCGGAAAGCGCTGAAGTAGTGGCCCGTTACCAAGGCGGAAACAATGCTGGTCATACGATTCTCATTGACGGTAAAAAGTACAAGCTGAGCCTGATTCCATCCGGCGTTTTTTATGAAGATAAAAAGTGTGTTATTGGCAACGGCATGGTAGTGAATCCAGCCGCTCTTATTGAAGAAATTACTTACATTCATGATAATGGCTTTTCTACGAAAAATCTGGTCATCAGTGACCGCGCACATGTGATTATGCCTTACCATATGACGCTGGACGTGCTGGAAGAAGACCGCAAAGGTCCTAACAAAATTGGTACGACGCGTAAAGGAATCGGCCCTGCCTATATGGATAAAGCTGCACGTAACGGTATCCGTATTGCTGATTTGCTGGATGCGGAGGAATTCGAAACGAAGCTGCGTCTTCTCACGAAGGAAAAGAATCAAGTGATCCAACAGGTATACGGCGGTGAGCCGCTGGATGTAGAAGTAATACTGAAGCAATATCTGGAGTATGCGGAATTTATTCGTCCTTATGTAGGCGATACGTCTGTTGTGTTGAATGATGCGATTGATGCAAATCGTAAGGTACTGTTCGAGGGTGCGCAAGGCGTTATGCTCGATATCGACCAAGGCACGTATCCGTACGTAACGTCCTCCAACCCATCGGCTGGCGGCGTATGTATCGGTTCCGGTGTCGGACCGTCCAAAATTCAACAGGTAATCGGTGTAGCTAAATCGTACACAACTCGCGTAGGCGACGGACCGTTTCCAACCGAGCTGAACGATGAGATCGGTGATTATATCCGTGAAACAGGTCATGAGTACGGTACAGTTACAGGTCGTCCTCGCCGTGTAGGCTGGTTTGACAGCGTTGTTGTGCGCCATGCCCGCCGTGTCAGCGGACTTACGGGTCTCTCCCTGAACTCGCTGGATGTATTGACTGGCTTGAAAACAGTCAAAATCTGCACAGGCTACAAATACCGTGGTGAGATCATTACGCATTATCCGGCAAGCTTGAAAATGCTGGCGGAGTGTGAAGCGGTATACGAAGAAATGCCGGGCTGGAGCGAAGACATTACTGGTGTGAAAACACTGGAGCAACTGCCTGAGAATACCCGCAATTACGTACAACGCGTATCTGAGCTGACAGGCATCCCAATCGCCATCTTCTCTGTGGGTCGTAACCGTGATCAAACGAACCAGGTGCTTCCAATTTATTTGTAAGACTTATTGATAGAGCTATTCATATACGTTCAAGGAGAGAGGGCTGTTAACAGCTCTCTCTTTTTTTATTGTTGAAGTGTTAAACGGATTCCTTCTCTTTACATAAACTTATCCTCCTTGTCGATTTGTGATAATATACCCTCTCTATAATCCAAATTGAAAAGAGATTCGGACGTCTAGACGTCTTGAGAGGGATGAATTATGAACTGGTATCTTCGCTCACTCGGCACACGCAAAATTGTGGAATTCATCGTGCTTGTCATTTTCGTCATTTTTTTCCTAGGGCCTCTGACCAATTTGCTCCTGTTGGCGGTCTCGGGAAAATGGCAGTATCCTGCACCGCTCCCGCAGAGCCTGTCACTGGAATGGTGGAAGTTTGTGCTTACCCAGGATGACGTTCTCAGCTCGATATCCCTATCCTTCCTGATTGCTATTACCGTTACGGTCTGCTCGATTATTGTATGTGTTCCTGCTGCTTATGCCTTTGCACGGATTTCCTTTCCGCTCAGTAAGTGGTTCCTATTCTCATTCCTGCTCACGCACGCTTTTCCGAAAATGGGCTTGTATGTGTCCATCGCTGTGCTGTTCTACCAATTCGGGTTGATGAACACCTTTGTAGGCATTGTATTAATCCACATGGTGAACACGCTCATGTATATGACCTGGATTCCTTCCTCTGCGTTCCGCAGCGTACATCGCGCACAAGAGGAGTCAGCCAGGGATGCCGGAGCCGGACCATTTCGGGTGTTCTGGAAAATCACCTTTCCTATGGCACTGCCCGGCATTGTGGTCGCCTCCATCTTTACCTTTCTTGCTTCACTGGATGAGGCTCAGGGGACACTGTTGGTCGGAACACCAGATTATAAAACGATGCCAGTCATTATGTATTCCATTATTGCCGATTATCCGAGCACAACAGGTGCTGTTTTCTCGGTCATTCTTACTCTGCCAACGATTATTCTGCTATTGGCTGCCAAGCGGTTTGTAAGTGCGGATGTACTGGCAGGCGGATTTCAGGTGAAATAACGTAATTGGTCAAAAGGAGCCTAGCTAATGTCCATTCAACTATCCATTCAACTATCCATTCAAGAGTTAACCAAACGCTTTAAGACAGGAGACGGAGTCAAAGGCATCTCACTTGACGTGATGAAGGGAGAACTGGTAACGCTGCTTGGTCCGTCCGGCTGTGGCAAAACAACCGTGCTTCGCTCAATTGGCGGCTTTCTTGACCCGGACGGCGGTGACATCCGGATTCAGGGTAAAAGCGTACTGAAGCTGCCTCCCGAAAAGCGCCCGACAGCCATGGTGTTCCAAAGCTTTAATCTGTGGCCGCATATGACGGTATATGACAATCTGGCCTTCGGACTGAAGATTCGCAAGGTGAGAAAGGCAGAGATCGACCGCCAGGTCAAGGAAGCGCTGGCGCTGGTGCGGCTGGAGACGGCGGAACGCAAGACGCCCGGCCAGCTCTCAGGCGGCCAACAGCAGCGGGTAGCGCTTGCCCGTGCTCTGCTGCTGAAGCCGGATGTATTGCTGCTGGACGAGCCTTTCTCCGCACTCGATGCCAAGCTGCGGATGGAGATGCGGGAGGAACTGCGCGATATCCAGATGCGAACGGGGATGACGATGGTATTCGTCACCCACGATCAGGAAGAGGCGCTGTCCATTTCCGACCGGATTGTGGTCATGAATGTAGGCCGGATCGAGCAGCTTTCGACGCCGCAGGAGATTTATGACAATCCGCAATCGCTGTTTGTGGCGGGATTTATTGGGCGCATCAATTTATTAAGGGGGGTGAGCAAAGGCCGCAGTGTCTCCGTGAGCGGAATATCTTTTCCGCAAGAGCATGAATACACAGGTGAATCCATGGTAGGTGTAAGACCGGAGGATATTGTTCTGACGAATGAAGACAAGCCTTCTCTGTCCGGAACGATCCGACAGGTGATGATTCTTGGGCATTATGCCGAGGTGTCGCTGGACAGCGGGACGGATCATCTGAAGATGTTTGTGCCGCGTGAACGGGCTGCCGAGCTGCGCAGTGGAGAGCAGATCAGATTCAGCTTCAATAAAATTGTTACTTTTCCAGCAGCACAGTGAATGTACACCATTTAACCTTCTATATCGCTTCAATGTTAATCCATCATGAACGCATCATCTAGCGGTGTTGCGAACTTGTGCAACCATCTAAAGGAGGAAACAACGTGTTTGGGAAAAAGAAGATGAGTCTGATTTTGGCTGGGGTGCTCAGCCTATCGTTATTGGCCGGATGTGGGAACAGTGGCAAGGCTGCAACCACGACAGGAGAGGCCAAGGACACGAAAGCAGGGGCAGCCGCAGGTACGACGGAGATCTCCTTGTACACTGGCGGATCTTTGAACGTCAAAGAATTATGGGAATCCTTAATTAAGGATTTTGAAGCTAAAAATGACCACATCAAGGTTAAGCTGGTGTATTTGCCAGCCGGAACGGGAGGTGCAACGACGCTGGATCGTCTGATCGCAGCCAAAAAGAGCGGACAAACTAATGTGGATATAGATCTGTATGAGGGCAGTCTGGATGACATCACTAGAGGTGTAGGTGAACAACTGTGGGACACGATGGACGCCAAAAAGGTTCCGAACCTGGCCAATGTGGACGAAACTTATCTGAAGCAAGTAAATAATCAGGCTATTCCATACCGGGCATCCTCGGTAGTTCTTGCCTATAATAGCGCGAAGGTGGCTACGCCTCCCAAAACAGCAGACGAGCTGTATACGTGGATTCGTCAGCATCCCGGCAAATTTGCTTATAACGACCCGTCCACGGGTGGGTCAGGCAGCTCGTTTGTAAATACCGTCATCTATAACTTCCTCCCGCCAGAGGCCATGAACAGCAATGATCCGGCTAATATGAAAAAATGGGATCAAGGCTTCTCGCTGCTCAACGAATTGGGGCCTTCCATGTATCAAAAGGGTGTTTATCCGAAAAAGAATCAAGGCACGCTTGATATTCTCGCGAGCGGAGAGGTGGATATGATTCCGGCCTGGTCCGATATGGCGCTGGAGCAATTGGCAAAAGGGCTGCTGCCTGACACAATCAAGCTGACGCAGATCGACCCTGCTTTTACAGGCGGGCCGTCTTATCTGATGGTTCCTTCCCTTTCCTCCAAGAAGGAAGCGACGCAAGAATTCCTGAACTATGTGCTGACACCGGACGCGCAGAAGGTTGTTATCAATAAAATGTATGGCTATCCGGGGATCAAGTGGAGTCTGATGCCAAAAGAACTGCAAGAGAAATTCAACAGTGTTTCTTCAGGCTACCGCAGCTTCAACAGCGGCGAGCTTCAGCAGGAAATCTACAAACGCTGGCAAAGTGAAGTCGCAGGCGGCTGATCATGAGTTCATCTTCTAAAAGAGGGATGTTAGGGCTTGCCCTGGTCATCCCATCTTTTCTCATTTTGCTGGTCGTCGTTATTGTTCCCATTCTCTATGCGGTAAAAGAAAGCCTGATTGACCAGCATGGAACCGGCTACGGTCTGGCGAACTATATTCGGCTGTTCACGGAGCCGGCCATGCGCAGAAATATCATATATACGATCAATGTCACGCTAGTCTCGACGGCCCTTACGCTGGTCATCAGCTATGCTTTGGCTATTTATCTGAGATTTGGAAGAGGGGCCGTCGTGAAATGGATAGGCCGATTGTATTTTATTCCGATGTTTGTTCCTGGTGTAATTGCAACCTATGCGATCATTACGATGTATGGCAATCACGGCTGGGCTGCACGTCTTTTGCTGCCGCTCGGCATTGAAACCATACCGAGGATTATTTATGACTACAAAGGGCTGGTGCTGGCTAATTTGTGGTTCAACATCCCGTTCGCAACCATGCTGCTCAGCTCGGCGCTTGCCAGTATTCCGAACGCTGTGGTCGAAAGTGCCAGAGATGCAGGAGCCAGCACGCTACAGCTGTTTAGTTGCTTTATTTTACCTCTTTCCTGCAAAACGATGTGGGTGGCGGTGACTTTCATCTTTATGGGAATCATGGGCAGCTTCACAGCTCCGTTCCTGATCGGTGCCAACTCACCGCAGGTATTGGGTGTCGCCATGCAGCAGGTATTTTCCAGCTATCAGGAAACGCATACGGCAAGCGCTATGGCGGTGTTTATGTTTTTACTGTGTTCTTTCATGGGCTACTTTTATATTCGAACCATGGTGAAGGATGCGGATGCGGGCTAGATGGCCGCTATACACTAAGGAGGTTACAGGGATGAACAGCCAAGCAGAAGTGCAGATTACCGGGTTTCGCGGGGAATTGCAGGAAAAAGACCTGCTGGATTGCGGATATCGGATTGCCTTACACAAAGCCGAGGTCGAGCTCAGCATGGGGAACGGGTTCCGATTCACGTTTTCCATGCCGGAAGAAGGATTCGCAGAGCTGGATTTGCTGGCCCGCTCGGATAGCGACTGGGCTGCGGCAGATCGGGAATCCGCCTTCGTGCGCCTCTACCTGAATGATGTCTATAATCAGGACGTTATTTTGTATTATGGCAGCAGCCTGGGTGTGTACACTCGTCTGTTGGGGTATCTGAAGGAAGGCGATTATGAGGTGTATGCGGAATTCCGGGAATTGGAGTCTGCTCCGCTGGTGTCCAGAGCATGGATCGACGGGGTCGAGCTGCGCTGTGTGGCTGATTCTTCGGCCAGATCGCTTGTCTATCGCCACACCCCGCTTTTGTATGGCCGCAATCTGTCCCATCCCTATGAAAATCGTTTCACGGATACGCCGCTGGTTCTGTTTTATTCGTTAGCAGAGGAGGAAGAACGGACGATCATCGAATATCAGATGATGTTCAGCCATGAGGATGAAGGAACGCCAGCACCGCTGTTAATGAGCAAGTGGGGAAGAACAACAGATATTGAATGGATGTATCGCGTTGAGCTGGATGGAGAAGGCAATGTGCTGAGTGCTGTTTTCCAAGGCCCGCATCACATCACTACTGCTTTTCAGGGAAGCTATGGTCTGGGCGGGCATCCTGTGCTCCAATCGGCTACAACCAATGGAAACTTTACGGATCATATTACGTCAGATTACCGTTTTATGCTGACACCTGCCTTTCAGTGGAAGCCAGAGGAAGAGCCGCGTGAGGCGGTCATGAGCCGTTTTCCTTTTGCCTATCAGGTTACGCAATGGGAAATGGAGCGCCAGCAGGAGCTGGAAATGCCAGCGCTTGCGTCATCTATTGCCCTTGCTCATCAGCGCAGCTATGTATTTATCCAGACGTCAAAATTCCCTTTGCCTGGTTCCGACGGTGAACGCTCCTCAGCATCCAGACCAGGCTTTAATCGACGTGAAGAGGACGCGTGTGTCGATATCCAGCTTCGCCTTCATGGCTCCGAGCAGTGGTATTCATCATGCCATCATGATTTGAGACTCGGGGATTTTAGAGCCGCTTATGAGGGGGCAGAGTCGCACTTCTCCACAACGATCAAGCTATCGGGAGAGCCTGCGCTGGATGATATAGCGGAAATCAGGGCAGTGCTGCTGGAAGGTGGTGCCGATCGTATGAAGGTGGCGGGACTGTATGCTTTTATGTTGAACGAAAATTATTTGCCGCAGCAACCAGGGATTCGTACAGATCGGGCGCTTGAGCTAACGCGAGATACCCCAACAGGTATTCTATGGGCAGCGGACGAGGCTGGGTCAGTAACTTATGCTGCGGATTACTCGACAAGCAAGGATGAGCAGGTATGAGCAAGCTGCTGTATGTGGAAGGAACGGTCGATCGTTCCTGTACCCAGAGCCATATTACGTACTCTTTTCATATTTCACAGCCGACAGAAATCATTCGCATTCAATTTTCGTACACCCCGAAGCTGTTGGAGGATCAGGAGCAGGCTCGAAGCATGATTGAAGAGAGCATGAGGCGCTACGGATACGACGAACCGGGTCATGCTGAGGAGGCGTGGAAGAAGTATACGCCACTGCAAAATTTATTAACGCTGTCTGTCGATGATCCTGTTCGCCATCGGGGCAATGCGCACCGCCCCGAGATGCAGCAGGAGCATCGGCTGGGTTCTTCCGCGGCTTCGCCGGGATTTGTCGCAGCCGGCAACCCCACAGGCATGTGGAGGATAACCGTCAGTCTGCATGCCGTTGTAACAGAGGCTCTGGCATACAGCATTCAGGTATGGGGGGAGGATGCCGCACATGGTTAAATGGATTCCGGCAGAGCTCCATACCCATACGCTTCATAGTGACGGCAAGCAAACACTGGAGGAACTGGTCCAAAGTGCAGCCAATCTTGGGCTTGAGTGCATCGCCGTGACAGATCATAATACCCAGTCGGCACTTATAGATCAGGAGCGGGTTCAACAGCAGTTCGGTGTCCCGATCATTTCAGGGATGGAGTGGACCACCTTTTACGGACATATGCTGACGCTTGGGGTAGACCGTTTTATTGACTGGCGTATTCTAGGACCTGATGATATTCACGAGGGGATTCGTAAGGTGCATGAGCAGGGAGGAATTGCAGGGATCGCCCATCCGTTCCGAATTGGAAGTCCGATCTGTACGGGATGCTTCTGGGAATACACCATTCAGGACTGGCATGAGGTCGACTATATCGAGGTATGGTCAACACTCATGCCGTCGATTAAGCGCGATAGCCAACGGGCATTCGCGATGTGGACGGATTTGCTGAATCAGGGATATCGCATCACGGCGGTAAGTGGTCGGGACTGGCACATTGCCAAACCGGATGATGCCCTTCCGGCGGTCACTTATCTGGGTGTGCAGGAGGAAGCAGGAGAACAGGAGACTTTGGCGATCCGGGCCGTTGAGGCGATCCGCGAAGGCTCTGTATCGGTTACGATGGGGCCGTTACTGACGATGCAGGCACAGATGAAGGGGAAGGACAACCGCTATAGTATCGGGGAATATATAGAGCCGATGGCGGGAGATTCGCTGTTGATGACGATACAGCTGGATATGGAGACCAGAGCAGCCCATTATCGTCTGGAGCCGCAGAGCCTTCGTCTGCTGCTGACCAGTCGTCAGGGGACATGCTCTGAAATTCATATTCCTGCTCAATCAGGAGAATATACGATAACGCTGCAAGACCCGGCAGAGAAGGGCTGGGTACGAGCCGAGCTGTATGGCTGTATGGAAGACTGCGTGACCATGATCGCTTTTACGAATCCGATTTATATCGCTGGAATCACATCATTATGAGAGAAAGGCTGGGCTTTGGACGGTGTCGACCAAACAAGAGAGCATTAAGCTGCTCATAGAGGAATATATAGAGGTTAACCAGATTGGACCGGGCGACAGGCTGCCTTCGGAAGCTGCGCTTTCTCAATCGTTCCGAGTGTCGCGTACGACGCTACGTGGAGCGATCCGCCAGCTGGAATCGGAAGGAAAGCTGTTGGTGAAGCACGGGAGCGGCACGTTCGCCACCCGTCCGCTTCCCAGTATTCCCAGTTCATTGGATCGGTTGTACAGCATCGGAGATATGATCCGTTCAGCAGGGCTGCGGGAGGATGAGCAGCTGAAATCCATTCAGAGGATTTCGGCGTGTCCTCCGGATATTGCGGACCGAATGGAGCTTTCCGAGCATGAGCCGATGATTGTTCTGGAGCGTACACGAACCGCGGATGGGGAGGCGGTTGCACACTCTATAAACTGGATGCCAGAGAGGTTAGCAAGCCCTATTTTGGAGGACGGGTCTTTTTCAGGGTCCTTATTTCAAAGCTTGGAGCTTCAGGCCGGGGTACGAATTGTAGGGGCGTATTCAGAGCTTACCGTTCCGAGCGCTCATGATGCCCACGCG